>CAZAAK010000011.1:0-38838 GCA_964483145.1 uncultured Bacteroidaceae bacterium | reverse complement strand
AATTTTTCTTTCTGCAACCTATGCGGTTGTCTAAAATTCCGGGAGTATTATATTACAATGCCTCTGTAATAGACACCTCTATAACGAAACGAATGTTGCCAGACCCTCACTATAAGCGTCTCTTTAATTGGAATCTTCAAAATGTATATTGCGACATTGTTCGCTTCTATAAAGACTTTTACTTTGGAGACACTGTACACATGCCCAAAATGGCTATGACGGAGGTGCAAGACGATAATGAATCAATGTATTACAAGGTCGAATATGTTGACATGGATTGGACATCTAACAAATGTGTAGTGACTCTTGTAATTAATCAGAACGATTTTGCAGTTGTAGAAGCCTGGATAAAGTATCTGAATAAAAAACACAACAAAATACCAAAAATATTAATTCGGAATAGTATTTCAAAAGATGCAGGCAATAGGACGATGGACGTCGTTCACATGAAATATGAAAAAGTTAACGGGAAGTATAGGTTGACGTACTGCCAGAAAAATATTGAGATAATGCTTACCACAAAAGATGAATATGTCAGCATGGGAATTAAACGAACAAATATGGTCAAACAGAACGTAATATGTAAATTTGTTGGATTCGGCAAAAGGGATGAGTATGACAACGATTGGGAACACCGTTTCGATTCTTCCAATCAGACAAGCAAATATCAGTATCAAGAATATGATGGTTCTTGGAAAAGCGATTTTGAGACACCACAATTAGAACTTGACATTTTGGATCAGTTACACAACAGAGGAATTGACTATTAATAGGGAAAGTCGGGGAATTCAACTCAACGGGGAGTAAAGGGGATGTCAACTCAACTGTGTCAGGTGGTGTTAGCTTGAACTGCTGGGGGTCAATCCTGAGCGTCTCCTTCTTGGCAAACTCAGAAGGGGCTCGATGCCCCTTCTGAGTTTTTGTTCGCTAGGGGCAAAAAAACCTCTCGTTCCTTCTTGGTGGTGCAAAGATACAACATTTTTTGAGGATATCATCTCATGAGACAGCACAGGAACCAACTCCAATGAGTGTATCCTTATCCACATGCACCTATCCACAAAGGGTGGCATATAGGACAATGTGGGAAAAGATAAAGGATCACTCCACCGGAATATCCTTATTCACGTTTTTGCAACCCCCTGTGGCATAAAAAAGGATATAGGCTAGCATGGCAACCACCAGCCAATAGCTACCCATATAGCCGGTGACTTTAGCTATGGCATTTTGTATAAAAGGCATCACGCCGCCACCCACAACCATCATCATGAAAATGCCGGAAGCTTGCTCGGTGTATTTGCCCAAGCCTTCGACACTCAAGTTGAAGATGCCACCCCACATCAGCGAGGTACATAGCCCGCACAACACCAAAAACAGGGCACTGACCGGTACCCGAAACACAGAAAACCCGCCCGCTACGCTATAGCCAGGCATCGAAACGCGGATACTGTCGGGCAAAATGATGGCTACAACAATAAGAACGATAGCAAGCAACGAAACAAACGACAGTTGCGCCTTGGTAGAGACCTTGCCGCTAATGACAGTACTCAAGGCACGACCCACCATCATCAGCAACCAATAAACAGCTGCTACGGCGCCCCCGATAGCGGCACCACAAGCGGGGTCGTCAGTAAGGTAAAAATTAAGTTCGTTGGGAATGCCTACCTCAATGCCTACATAAAAGAAAATGGCAACAACACCCAAAACAAGGTGGCGAAAACTCCACGCGCTATACCTATCCTTGTCTTTAGGATTGGATCTGCCAAGATTGGGCTCTGCAAACCTAACACAACAGATGATAACGAACGCCAACGCGAAAACCCCCATGGCAATGAAAAGCAACGGGGCAACATCGCTCATGGCCGTTCGGTCGGTAACCTGACCAATCAATGCGCCCACCAGCAGTGGGGTGAGCGTACCCGTAAGGGAGTTGAAGGTACCCCCAGTTTGGATAAGCTGGTTGCCGCGATTACCACCACCACCAAGGATATTGAGCATGGGATTGACCACAGTGTTGAGCATGCAAACACAAAAACCGCAAATAAAAGCACCTAGCAAATATATCACATAGTTCAGCATTACCGGTTGGCCTCCAACGGAAAATGTGGCTACTTCAGCCCCAACACAACTGGAAAGATACTGCACTGCCATACCCACAAAACCCACAGCCAATGCAATGAGGGCGGTCTTCTTGTATCCAATCCGCGAAAGCATCTTGCCTGCGGGAATGCCCATAAAGAGGTAAGCCAGAAAATTCATCATATTCCCGAGCATACCAGCCCATTGATAATGCCCACGCCAAATATTACCAAAGGGAGCCGCCATGTTGGTAACAAAAGAAATCATTGCAAACATAAAAATCATGGTTACAATGCCCACTACATTACTGCTTTTCTTTTCCATTATACTGCGTTTATTGTTTTAATACACAAATTCCCAAATAATGTACACACTGACCGCCTTTGAAGTTTCGTCTGCGCTACACTGACGGAAACGGGGCACCATCAATGTTTTGCAACCACCACTTTGCGCGGTTGCAACTCTCCTACCCGAACCATGTACACTCCCATAGCAGCCACCCGCACAGCCTGGCCATTATATTTTTGGGCACGATATATACAACGCCCCATAACGTCATATACACTCACTTCGAGCCCCTCGGCACCCGACAAACTGATGACATCGCTGTTGGTACTGATTCCAATATTGCCGGCCTCCCAGTCGTCAATTCCTACCCCACCTTCGGCAAAAACGGCGCGGATAATGGAATCGCCCTTAACCGTAACGGTACGCGGATTGTCAGTATTGTTGTCGCTCCAGCGCACAAAACGGTTACCCTCCTTGGGGAAGGCTTCTATAACAACACACTCGCCATAGCGGTAACGCCCACCACCGGCAACGGTACCCCACGATGGACGCGAGGAAGTAACAGTAAGGACATACTCTGCGCGGTCGAGCGGCATAACGGCTCGAATCATCCAAGTGCCATAGACGGGCTCTTCCGCCTGCAGAAGGGTAGACCAAGTAACACCGTCTAGCGTAAACCAACAGCCCTCCACATTGCCTCCCCACTCGGCCATAGCAGCGGAGCAGTTGGCATCAAGCGACTGAACAACAATCCATAACGGACGGGTATGGTTGATTGTGACGGGGGTGTCGAAAGTTACCTCGCACCACTGTCCCACATTGCCCGAGTTAAGATTGACCGTCTGCCGACCGACTTGGATAATTGGCCTATCAGAGGTATTTTGATAGGCTGTAACAGTATACCGGCCACGGCTTGCGCAGTAAAATTTAACTCCCTCAAGTTTCCGGTGACCGACCAATTGGCCAACACCAAAACGGATACCCCAAGCAAAATCACTATCGCCATCCATAGCAGTATTGTAGTTACCGTTGTCATACTGCAGGGTATCATCGCCAAGGTCATCAAAACGGGCGACAAAATCCCTGTCACGTATAAGCAACACATCGCGAGGGTTAGTATAGACATAGTCGCTCCAACGCACAAAGCGATAACCTGGGTTGGCCGTAGCCCGAATGGTACGGTACTGTCCAAAGTGCACATTGCTATCGGCACCCTCCACCACGCCATAAGCGGTATCGTTAGGTTCAAGTTCCAGCACGTAGGTGTGGGTCGGCGTACCACCCACACTAGCACAGGGCAAGATTATGGTGTCCACTGCCGCAAACGATGTCCCGGCCTCGTGGTCTACCCACATGATACCGTCACCGTTTTCTATAAAATAGGAACATTGGGTATTGGATATTTGCGAGGGTGACCCGTGCCATACAACAAGAACAGTATCGGGGCAAACGCGGACGGTTTGTGTGGCATAACTACCCGTTCGGACGGTGGTAGTACCATAGACAATACCCGATGTAGATTCAACGGAAAGCCATGCTCCGTCCCACCCATCACCGGAACGGTCAGCCATGTTAACGGTGAGACTACACATGTCGCTACTTTGGCAAGTATGTTGGTAGACCGGCACATAAACAGTATCACCACTTTGGGCGAGGGTGATAGTGGCACAGCGAGAGCGACCTGCCGTAGTAGCCGTAGCGGTAGCCTGCACTGTGGTAAGGTTGCCATTCCCCAAACCTGTAGAAGGCGAAACAACAAGCCAACTAGCATCGGTGGTGGCTACCCAGTTGTCGGAAACGCCATAATCGCTACGCACCTCAAAGCATAAGGTACCGCCATCGGCATCGTACATCAGCCTCGATGGCGTAGCTGCCAATGTGGGCTTGGGTTCAATGCCAATAACAGCCTGATTGTAATAGTTGAAGGTATTTGAAGTATTCGTGCCTGTACCGCCACCGGCAGGATTTAGAGCCCCCATAGCAAAATAGCCGTCGTAGCTACCGCCCCATCCCCAGTTGACATGAAACCGACTATTAGCATCGTAGCCGTCAAAGACAAAGGCATGGCCTGCCGAATTGTCGTAGCCCGCATAAAGAATCGGACGACCCTCTTCTAATTCCTCTTTCAGGGTTTCCACCCATCCGGCATCGGTGTAGTTGTATTTTTCGATACCCGAAAGTGTACTCTCGTAGCCAAAGTAATCGACCAAAGCAGTTTGTGAGCATGCTCCACTGCCCAATACTTGGGCGCCACTGCCCTCAGGCGAATAATCCATTTCCACTGCCACACCTAGGTGGTAGCAGAGCGTGGCAACAGCATTAACTTGCAACGCTGAGCTTCCGCTGTTTAAACGATTAGGCATATTGTCCCAATCGTAGGTAGTGCTACCAAAATCAGCACTTAGCGTACCGTAGTCGTCTTCGTAATAAGAGTGCGAACCATTACCAACTGCAGGGTGATTCCAATACTTCATCACCTGTGCCATCGCCGTGACCACACAGCCCGCTGGCGTACCCGAGGGACAAAGCGCATTGTAGTAGGGGCTTTGATTCCATTGGGTTGTTAGCATCTGGGCTACCGTGGTGGCAGTTTTGGGTTGCTGCCAAGTACCTTGGAGCAACTCGTCCCAACTTTTGCGCACATAGCTTTCCGTTGCAGTCTCCACTACCACCATACCAGCGGCAAGCGCATCTATCTCCTTCGCGTACTGGTTCAACCAAAAACGCGTTTCAGGTCCCATCTCGCCTGCGGGCGCATTAGTGGAATAGCCCAAAACGGGGTAGGCCACATCATCGGCGGAAATTATCACAAAGCCCTCCCCGCAGTTGACATCAAAGATATAAAATTGCGAAAAACCCGTCCGCCTGACGACTTGCATCTCTTCCACGGGTACGGCGCTAACCGCTGCCCAAAAGTTGCCTGCTACCCGAACTGCCTCCTTCTCCTTCACCGGAGATGCCACAAGCGACAGAGCGCCAAGCAACAAAAGCAACAGCGTTGAAATTTTCTTCATTTGTCTTTTTGTTCTTACTCCTATCTTTTTACACCACCAAAGGCCGAATTGCCTACCGTCACCCGTCTACCCTTTCAGCGCTTCTGAACCGCTTACAATCTCAATAATTTCGTTGGTAATGGCAGCCTGGCGTGCTTTGTTGTAGCTCAAGCGCAACTCCTTGAGGAGCTCGGAGGCATTGTCGGTGGCCTTCTGCATGGCATTCATGCGAGCTCCATGCTCTGACGCCAATGAGTCCAACATCACACGGTAGAAATGAGAGCGCAATGTCAGCGGCACCATTTCCCGTAGGATATCAGCCTTGGAAGGCTCGTATATATAGTCGTTGACCTTTCCTAGGCCACTTTCACTAGCCTTGGCCGCAGTACTCGGGTGCGGAACGATTGGCAAGAACTGCTCGGTGGAGAGTATTTGCACCAATGAATTTTTAAATTTGTTGTATATCAATTCTATGCAATCATACTCTCCATCGCAGAACTTCTGCATCAACTCATCGGCCAAGGTAGCAACATTGTCAAAGGTCAAGTCATCTAGCAATTGGTCGTAGCTACCCACAATGTTGTCGAAGCGTTTGGCGAAAAACTCACTACCCCTCTTACCTATGGTCACCAACCCTAGTCGGACGGGTTGTGTAGCGGTGGCAATACTTTTATAGTACTCGATGCGCGCTTGTGCTTGTTTGATAACGTTGCTGTTGAATGCACCACAAAGTCCTTTGTTGGAAGTCACCACCACAAGCAACACATGCTCCAGTTTGCGCACTTGGTGGTATGGAGTCTGCACACCGTCACCGGTGTCTATGTCCGCTACAATGTCGTCAAGTTCGCTAGCGTAGGGGCGCATTCCGATAATGGCCACCTGGGCACGACGGAACTTGGCCGCCGAAACCATCTTCATAGCCGAGGTAATTTGCTGCGTAGAACTCACCGAAGCTATGCGGGTGCGTACTTCTTTCAAGTTTGCCATAGTCCGGATTATTTGTATCTTTCAGCTAACGTCAATGCCTCCTGACGCAGGATATCGAGGTCTTCATCCAAGAGCTTGCCTTTGCCGAGGTTCTCTAACACATCCGGATGGTTCTGACGTAGCGAGAAGAGAAAATCCTTCTCGAACTGGTGCACCTTCTCCACAGCTACCTTTTGCAGCAACCCTTTGGTTCCGCAAAAGATAATGGCCACCTGCTCGGCTACGGGCATGGGACTGTACTGCGGCTGTTTCAGAATTTCCACATTCCGAGCTCCCTTGTCTAGCACAGCCTTAGTAGCGGCATCCAAATCGGAGCCAAATTTGGAAAAGGCCTCTAACTCGCGGTATTGGGCCTGATCCAGTTTCAATGTACCAGCAATTTTTTTCATTGACTTAATTTGGGCCTTACCTCCCACTCGTGACACCGAAATACCTACATTGATGGCTGGCCTTACTCCAGAATTGAAGAGGTTGGTCTCTAGGAATATTTGCCCGTCGGTAATGGAGATGACATTGGTGGGGATATAAGCCGACACATCGCCTGCCTGGGTTTCGATAATGGGTAGCGCCGTTAGCGACCCACCTCCCTTGACGTGTCCCTTAAAACAAGCCGGCAAGTCGTTCATTTGGCGCGCGATGTCATCGCTCTGAATGATGCGAGCGGCACGTTCCAAAAGGCGACTGTGCAGGTAAAAAACATCACCCGGGTAGGCTTCACGTCCGGGTGGACGCCGGAGCAATAGCGAAACTTCTCGGTAGGCCACTGCCTGCTTGCTCAAATCATCGTAGACAACCAAAGCATTGCGACCCGTATCGCGGAAATATTCACCAATGGCGGCACCAGCAAAGGGTGCATAGAACTGCATAGCCGCAGGGTCCGAGGCGGTAGCTGCCACCACAATAGTGTAAGCCATTGCCCCCTTCTGTTCTAAATTCTTCACCAGATTGGCTACAGTGGAGCCTTTCTGCCCACAGGCTACATAGATGCAGTAGACAGGGTCACCAGCGTCGTAGTTGTTTTTCTGATTGATGATGGTGTCAATAGCAATGGCAGTCTTGCCTGTCTGGCGGTCGCCGATGATAAGTTCGCGTTGGCCACGCCCAATGGGAATCATCGAGTCAATCGCTTTCAGACCTGTCTGCAAAGGCTGCTCAACAGGCTGGCGGTAGATAACACCAGGGGCCTTGCGTTCTAGCGGCATTTCAAAAAGTTCACCCTCAATGACACCTTTGCCATCGATAGGTTGTCCAATAGTGTTGACCACACGACCGACTAATCCCTCGCCTACCTTGATAGAAGCAATGCGTTTGGTGCGCCGGACGGTGTCTCCCTCATTGATGGAGGAGGCCTCAGCCAACATCACTACGCCCACATTGTCCTCCTCGAGGTTTTGAACAATGGCCTGCTCGCCGGTGGCAAACTCCACCAACTCGCCAGCCTCGGCGTTGTTAAGTCCATAGATACGCGCAATGCCGTCACCAACGGTCAATACGGTACCCACTTCTTCCAACTCCACGTCAAGATTGGCATCAGCCAACTGTTTTTTCAGAATCGCCGACACTTCGGCAGGTTTGATTTCTGACATATTTTTTTCTTTTGTTTTTGTTTCAAAATTCTGCATCCTCGGCTCACCACATCCGCATCCCCGAGGGTCACATTTGCTAGCCTACAACTTGCTCTCGTACACATTCTCCGCAAACTCTCTCCGCAACTTTGCTAGTCGCGTGGCTATGGTGGCATCATACATATTGTTGCCAAACTCTATCATCAAACCTCCTATCACTTTCGGGTCGGTTCTAGACTCCAATTCCACCTGTTTGTGGGTATAATTGCCAATAGCCTCGCTTACTAGCACCTTGACAGGTTCGTCAACTGGCTTGGCTGTGGTCAAACGCGAGAGTACAATGCCACGGCTATCGCGATAGAGGTTAATATACATCTCACTGATTCCCTTAAGGTTGACGCAACGTTTCTTTTTCACTACAAAAATAAGAAAAGCCATGGTAGTCTTGCACACATGTTCTTCAAAGAGAGCCGCCACAATGCCCGCCTTCTTACCCGAATTGATTTCCGGATTGTCAAAAACTGCATTCAACTCGCGGTTCTCAGCGCACACCTCATGCACCAGTTGCATGTCCTTATTTACCCGTTCTTGCTCGTTGGTGCTGTCGGCCAGTCCAAAAAGCGCCTTGGCATAATTGGTGTTGATACGATATTCCTGCACGACAATATTAGTTTCAATGTTAATTCAAGTGAGCATCTTGAAGTTCTTTCCTAATAATCGAATCAGCCTTTTCATGGTCCGAAAGCTCCGCTTCGACTAGCCGCTGGGCTATATCAATAGAGAGGTTGGCAATCTCGTTGCGCAAGTCCACTATGGCACGTTTTTTTTCGTTCTCTATATCTTGACGAGCCTTGGCAAGGATAACCTCGGCTTCGGCCGAGGCCTTGGCCAAAATCTCATCGGCACCCTTTTCGGCCCTCTGACGGGCAGCACTGATGATGCTGTCCCGTTCCTGACGAGCTTGAGCAAGAATCTCTTCGTTGTGGACAGTCAACTGCTTCATCTCTTGGCGAGCCTTTTCGGCCTGATTGAGCTTGTCTTCTATATCTTTCTCCCTCTTGGTCAACGCCTTAAGCAACATTGGCCAACCCCATTTGCCAAGTATGAACACCAGCACGCCAAACGAGACTAGCATCCAAAAGAAAGTACCTATGCCAGGATTGATTAATGGGTTATTCATTGGTACAACTGTTTTGTTTTTTAACGGAAACATCACAAGAGTCGGACGCTGACGCCAATCGCGCCAGCATCCAACCCATTTTCGGAGCTACTTAAGTACAACCAGCAGGCAGACAACCACAGCAAAGAAGGCAACGCCTTCAACCAAAGCGGCGGCAATAATCATGGTGGAACGGATGTCGCCGCCAGCCTCGGGCTGGCGAGCCATACCTTCCATGGCACCCTGACCAATCTTACCTATACCCAGGCCCGCTCCAATGGTAGCTAGGCCTGCTCCGATGGCTGCACCAAGATAACCCAAAGCTATCTGACTTGCAGCCTGTAACAAAATGAGTAACGACATAGTTGTTTGATTTATGGATTAGTAACTATTTAAATTCTTATTGCACAATACAATATGCATAGCAAACACAGCTAGCACAGCACCCTCAAAAAGGATAGCAAAAGTAGCAAAAAAATTTCAATCAAACGCCTTTCTTCACCCAAAAAATCGTCACCTTTTCACCAGACCCCTGTAACATACTGTTACTCAACATTTCCAACAATGCAAAAAAAATCCTATCCTGGTCGAATCACTTAGGGGTCTTGAACTCTTCCTCAGCCCAAATAACACTACAACCTACTCCTTGCTCCACCCATCAATGCAACAATATCACTAAAGGAACTGAAAGAGGTGTAATCACCTAGGTTTTGAATTTCCCACAGATGACAAAACATCAGAATCTGTTTGCTAACCGGCATTCATCGCATCCGCGATGCGCTCCATAGCCTCTTCCAACACCTTGCGCGGCGTGCCAATATTAATCCGAAAACAGCCCTCATATACCTTCCCCCCAAATGTTGTCCCATCGTTTAGTGCCACCTTGGCATGGTTCAGCAAGCGATTCTTCACATCTTCATGCGATAGCCCTAATCCTCCAAAATCCAACCATGGAAGGAACGATGCCTCTGGCAATACCGCTTTCACATAAGGCATCCTCTCGTCCAGAAACTGCCGCAAGTATCCCACATTGCCTTGCACATACCGCAACATCTGCCGTAGCCATTCCGCACCATGGCGAAACGCCGCCTCTGCCCCTACATAGGCAAAGATATTGCCACCGGCAACCTCAAAACCGTCCAAAAATCCGTAGAACCGTTTCCGTAGCGCCTCGTTTGGGCAGTAACAGACCGAACTGCTCAACCCAGCAATATTAAAGGTCTTACTAGGAGCTATAAAGGTGACCGAAATCTCCCGCGCGTGATCGCTAACTGTGCTGAAACTCACATGATGATGTCCCGGCAAGGTTAGGTCGGCATGTATTTCGTCCGCGATGACGCTTACATTGTTGCGATAACAGATTTCCGCAATGCGGCTCAAAGTCTCCGTCCCCCACACTGTTCCCCCAGGATTGTGCGGATTGCTCAGAATCATCCAACTGCACTGGTGAGCACGCCACTCAAGGTCGTCAAAATCAATGGCAAAACGACCATCCACCACATGCAACGGACTAGCAACTAATTGCCGTGCACCATTCTTGGGCAAGTTTAGAAATGGCGGATATACCGGTGTAGTCACTAAAATGCCATCGCTCGGTTTGGTCATGGCCTGCAACACAAAGGCAATGCCCGCCACTATACCTGGGATATAATGGAGTTCCTCGCGCTGGGCATCAATCCGATAATGACTGCTTAACCAATGTTCCACAGCCTCCCAATAGCTCTCCGAAGCAACAGCGTAGCCCAAAACCTCATGCCGACAACGTTGCCGTATGGCCTCCATCACAAAATCTGGAGAACGAAAATCCATGTCCGCTACCCACATAGGCAACAGGTCGTCCCGTCCAAAAAAGAGCCCAAGACCGTCGTGTTTGACACAATTCGTCCCCTTCCGCTCAATTATCTCATCAAAATTGTACTGCATACTGTTCTCCATCTTATAAGGTTTCTGAAGTCAATTGTCCTTATATCACTGCCATATAGCAGGAAGCATCTTCCGATGATATTAAATCAAGTCTATGCTATAATGTAGCCCCACATTCTCCCTTCGAGCCCGTGCAAACTTGATAATCAGATATGCACAAGCAATCAGGTTACGCAACTCGCTCAACTCCTCCGTCAGCACCGACCGGTTGTACAAATCTTCCGTTTCGCGGTAAATCAAGTTCAGACGGTCAAAAGCACGTTGCAACCGCAAGTCACTTCGTACGATGCCTACATAGTTCCACATCAGTTCCTGCAGTTCGCGCTTAGTTTGGGTAATCAGCACCATCTCCTCGTTCAGCACCATACCTTCAGCGTTCCAATCGGGCACTTGATGGCAAAATCCGATATCCTTCACCCGTTTGATAGCATCCATTGCTGCATTGTGAGCATAAACCACTGCCTCCAACAACGAATTGCTTGCCAAACGATTGCCCCCATGCAACCCCGTGCAGGAGCACTCACCGGCAGCATAGAGGTGGTGTATGGACGACTCACCATTGCGGTCCACCTTAATGCCGCCGCATTGGTAGTGAGCCGCCGGTCGGATAGGAATCATATCCTTATCAATGCGAATCCCCAACTCCATGCACTTGGCATAGATATTGGGAAAACCGTTGATAAGCTGTTCCTTGCCGATTCCGCGAGCATCCAAGTAGAGGTGGTCTACCCCAGCTATTTTCATCTCGTTGTCAATGGCCCGGGCCACAATATCGCGCGGTGCCAATGAAAGGCGCTTGTCATACTTCTGCATAAACTCGTTGCCGTTAAAATCCTTCAGCACAGCGCCAGCACCACGCATAGCCTCGGTAATCAGGAAAGCGGGCTTCTCAGCGGGATTGTACAGCGATGTAGGATGAAACTGCATAAACTCAAGGTCTTTCAGTACACCGCGAGCGCGATGCACCATAGCTACGCCATCGCCTGTGGAGATAATCGGTGTAGTGGTAGTGGTGTAGACATTGCCCATGCCACCGGTGGCCAGCAGAGTCACCTTAGCAAGGTAGGTGTCTATCT
Source organism: uncultured Bacteroidaceae bacterium (assembly GCA_964483145.1). GTDB lineage: Bacteria > Bacteroidota > Bacteroidia > Bacteroidales > P3 > Colimorpha. The sequence goes on along the minus strand of CAZAAK010000011.1, from coordinate 26,771 downwards.
GGTTGGTATTGCAGTCCAATGCATAAACACCGTAGCACTCAATGTCGGGCGTATGTTTGGTCACGCGCTGCCCGAGGTGGTGCTGTGTGATTATATCTATAGCAAACTGATTCTCTTTTAATTCAATATTTGGATGGCTGTGGATGGCCTCCAACAAGCCGCGTTCAATTTCCTCACCAGTATTGTCTTTGTGGTGAAGGATTCGAAACTCCGAATGCCCGCCCTCTCGGTGCAAGTCAAACCGATCACCAGCATTGCTTTTGTCGAAATTCACACCGTACCTCACCAATTCGAGGATGCGGTCTGGAGCCTCACGTATGGTCATCTCCACCACCTCGCGGTCGCAGATGCCATCACCGGCCACTAGGGTATCTTGGATGTGTTTGTCAAAACTGTCGCTGTCGTACATCACAGCGGCAATACCACCCTGAGCGTAGCGGGTGGAACCCTCGGCCGCATCGCCCTTGGAAAGGATACACACCTTACCGTAGGGAGCCACCTTCAAGGCAAAACTCAGCCCGGCAATTCCGGAACCGATAACTAAGAAGTCAACTTCGTGTCGCATATAAATATTGAATTCAGGCAGGAAAGAATCCTGCACAATAGCCTATAGGACGAAAAAAACAATTCTTCTTACGGACGAAAAACACACCACAACGAAACCGATAACCACGGGCAACTGCACCGCATACCGCGCCAATCTTCCATTGCAAAGCATTGTTCCGCAAAGTGCGCGGCTGACGGCGAAAGCGAAAGTCAGAGGGTTGAGAGGGTTGGAAGAAGGTAAATACAGAGCGCGAGAGCAAAAAGGGCAGCCAAGATAAAGAGTACCGTCAACCAAGTGGTGGCATAACGCCAAAAATCGCGATTGGCACGAAGAAAAGATCGTACGGGGGTAAGGTCGGGGCTAACCTTGAGTTGGTCAGCCATATGCTTGGCACGGCGCAACAACACAACAATCGGAATAATGGAAGCGGCAACCAATATTAGGGCAACGCCAAGAAAACCAAGGATATTGTCGAGGTAATGAGGCATATCCTCTGGGAGAGTACTGCTATAGAAGAGCAAAAAAAGACCACCAGCCACAACGAGGAGACTGGTAAGGAAAGCAAAGATGAAAAAAATACCCATGAGCTTCCCCACTCGAACAACATTCAACTTGCTGTGGTTCAGAAGAGTAATTTCATTTTCGTCCATACAAAAAGCAATTTATTGTTTCTGCAAATATAACACTTTTTTTCGCAACAAAGAAAATCATCCACGGATTTTATCTAAGACTCTTGCCTAACCACATCCAGAAAGAATCAACCATTCCAACTCCAAAAACGAAAATGTGAGCGAACCGATATTTTTTTGTACTTTTGCAGTGTCAAGCTGGCATCTTGGAATGCTCCTACAGACCAACCCCGCTTGCGCTATTCTGCTTGGGACGATTGTTGGAAAATATACTATAGATTTGTTTTTGAGAATATTATGGCAAACAAGAAAGCATTCTTTGTTTTCGGGGAAATTTTGAATCTGACCATCGTTTTCGGTTTTGCCCTGCTCTTTGGGGGATGTCGACAGGGCTGCGATGAGCGTGAATCACAACATCCAGTGGAGGTGGATCTGTCCACCCGTGCCCATGTGGACAACTTCAACAAAACGGCCTTTCTGAACCGCTACGACGACCCCTCCTGCGCCATTTTCGAAGCCTACAACGCCCTTGAACTATTGCACGACTCGATCCCCCAATACCACGATGGACTCCTGCGCGCCTACAACAATCTAGCTTTCGGCTATTATATGCTGGCCGAACAAGATAGTGCCCAAGCCTATATCGACAGTGTCCTGACTCTGTCCAAATCCATCTCCCGCCCGCTTCCTGCCAAATCTGCCCCCGGAAGTACCGACGGAACTATGGCAAAGAATATAGAAGTAGAGCAACTCATCGCCCAACTGATGCGAATCCGCCTACTCCAACGCAGTTGCCACATTGCCGAATCGTACCAGTTGCTGTACGACATCGACCAATCGCGCGTGCTGAAGCTGGATCCCAGCAACTATCTCTACTCGTACGCTCAAATGGAGTACTTCATCACCTCGCTGACCCTCAACTATCATTACCGCAACAGTGCCATGGCCTCTTCGTCGTCCACTCTGCTCACCCCTAGCACCAAAGAGTCCATGAAAGAGTTATTGGTAAAAGTCGAAAAGGCACGCCCTCACCTGAAATGCGACTACGACGAAGACATGTCGCTCAACTACGCCATGGCACACTGCTACTACCGTCTGGCTGCCGCCGACAACGGCAACCCCAAGCTCTTGGGCAAGGCTTACGACAACCTAATCACCACCCTACGCATCCTCTCCATCCCTAACCAATATAGTATCTATCACCTGGCCAATGTATTTCAGTTGCAGGCTCTCATTGTAGCCGACACCGCCATCGCGCCAGAGATGTACTACGAACACTGCCACAGACACCTGTTACTGCTGGACAGCCTAAGCCGGTCGCTCTACCCTGCCGACTCACTGTATCTCCAAGGCGAGTACGGTCTGGACATGTTCCGCATCAGCACCAATCTCTTTTTCCGAACCACCGACCCTTACCAGCACCTAGGTGCCGTAGTGTCAGCAGCTGAATATTGCTTGCGTAACCACCACTACGACGAAGCCTATCGCTACTATACTCTGGTACTACAAGACACCACCTGGCACGATGGCATTGCGCCAAAATTCGAATCGATGCTATACAACGGGCTCATCCTCATGGGCTACTCCAGCAATCCTGCCGACAACAACCGCTGGTATGCACGCGAAATGGAACTACTGACCCTCATCCACGAAAACGAAAACGCCGATGCAATGCTGCAAAACATGCTCAGCCGCGCCGAAAACCGCAACCGGCACTATGCTTTGGCCATTATTGTCACCGTGTCCTTCCTCATTGCTCTTTCCGTAATGGTTGTGCTACTGATAAACCGTTCACGGCGTTTGCGCAACGAAAAAACAACATTACAGCAAGCCAAGCGCCAGGATGTGGAACGTATAGCCAATGTGGAAACCTGTCTGTCGGTGATGCGGCACGATATCAACCCTTTTCTCTCTTACTTGCAAAACAAAAAACTAAGTCCTGAAATGCGCCAGGAAGTGCTTGACCAACTTCTGCGCACCTTTGCCAACATCAAGGAATGGACCAATCTTTCCATTCCCTGCGGCTTGCAGTTCCAAGCATCGACATTCCCGCTAAGTGACGTCTTCGACAGCGTTGCCAACTCCTGTGTGCGACTGCAACGCGACAAAGTGGATACTGTTTTCCGTCCAACGGCACTTAGAATATTTGGCGACCGTCAACTAACTGAAATACTGCTTCGCAACCTTGTCAACAATGCCTTGCAACATACCCAAGAAGGCAAGGTGACCATTTACGCCGAAGTCTATGACAAGGACCAACAATTCGTACATATCGCAGTGGACGACACCGGCGAAGGTATGGACGAGGAAACACTACAGAACCTGTTCCGCGCCGACAAAAAGGTGAGCCCCTCCACCGACCCCACGGCGCCCCACGGCTCGGGCTTTGGGCTAATATTGTGCAAATACATTATCAAACGGCACGACGACAACACCTTGAGAGGCTGTCGAATTTGGGCAGAAAGTGAACGCGGCAAAGGTAGCACATTCCACTGCATCCTAGCAGGTAGCGGCAACGAAGTCTGAGCATATCACAAAACATACCTAAAAAACGAGGACATATGGAATCTATTAAAATTGTAATAGTTGATGACGAACCCATCATCCGCAAGGCGCTAAAGGCCGAACTGAATAACCACCAGGCAAGTATCGCTTGCGGCATGAACGACGACGGCGAGATAGAATACCGTAGCGTATGCGTACTGGACACCTACGCCAGTGGACCACAGTTGATAGCCGCATTGGACAATCCCCTTCCCCACCCCATGCCGAACTACCTGCTACTGGACATGGAATTCCAGGGCGAACCTACAGGGGGTCTCTTTATTGCCGACAGAGTTCACCGGAAATACCCCAACATCCGCATTGTCATCCTCTCGGGGCGTTTCGACAATCCCCTGCCCAACGAAGGCAATCGAGCCGAGCGCATATTAGAGATAGCTCGCATCATATTCGAATCGTTGGAACATGGTGCTCAGGCATTTGTAAGCAAAAACGCAACAGGCGGATTCTCGATTGAGAATGTGCTACGCGCCATTGAGGGGCTTGAACGTGGTGAAAAATACTACTTCAACTACCCAGTTATGATGACGCTGAAAGAGGCTGCTGAACTCTATGTAAAGCACGCCACTGAAACGCACACCAACATCACCCTAAGCGAAACCGAGCACAACTTGTTGCTACTAGAGGCAGCGGGATGCACGGCATCGGAAATCGCCACCGCACTTCAAGAAACCGACAAAAGCATTCAGGAACGGCAGCGGGAGCTGTCAAGGAAACTGAATATTGTAAACAAATCAGGCGCTAGAATTGCCAAAGCCATGCAATATGGGTTGATTGACGGGAAGGAAATCAAGTACCTGAAAAGATAGCACAGGCAGTTGGGTAAAGGTGCTGCATCCAATGTATTTTTTGATGGTATCATCCAGAAAAACAGATGGGGTGAGTAATACTGGACGAAATTTTAGGTCAATTTTGGAGGTATACAAGAAGTTTTTCGTGCGTTTGAAGAAACGGCAAGGAGAGGATATAAAAGATTATTTATCTAACAATCAGTCCAATGCAGATAAAAACAAAAAAATATTTTGTTGGTTGCGAAAATCTTCGTACCTTTGCAACCGTTTTTGAAAAAGGTCGTTTGGCCGAGAGGTTAGGCACAGGTCTGCAAAACCTGCTACTCCGGTTCAAATCCGGAAGCGACCTCGATACGCGAACAGAGCCTCTCAATCTAGAGGGGCTCTGTTCGCGTATTTGCGTATATTTGGTTCAAAAAAGCCAAGAGGATGTACTCAGAACCATCTGGAGCAAAGCAGTGACGACCGAGATTCGTCAGCGGAGGAGGGTAACTGTGCCACAAAAGGTTTGGAAGCCAGCAGGCATCTGAAGGTCGCGGTAGCGGCACTTATAAACATAGGTGGCAGATGGACAGGGAAGGCCATGACAAGTGCCATCCCAAGGGCAATCAGGATCTGTAGTATGGAAGACGAGGGCGCCGTAACGGTTGTAAACCCAAAGCTCGTATTGGAGGAGTCCCCGAACGAGAGGGCGAAAGGTTTCGCCAGACGAAAAACCTGGTGCAAAGGTATTTGGAAAATAGAGCGACACACGGTGGAAGGGAATCACCCGAATGATCGAATCGGCACAGGTGGGAGAAAAAGCCACCATCTTCACCTCCACACTCTCACCCTCCATCCAAGGCTTTATTGGAAAGACCGCATGGGCCTCAACACAACTTTGCAAGACATCATTGATGTACCATTTTCTCCCACTCCATACGCCATATTGCATACCCCGGTTGCCTATACTAAAGTCCTCCACCTCAAGTTCTAGCTGACTGTTGGTGAGGCAGTCGGGCAAGACGTGCATCTGTGCTATCACGGGCAACACAGGGTTGAGTTTAATGCTGCCTATTGAAGGACATTGGAGCGCTTCGCGATAGTCTATATACACGCTATATGTGGTAGGCTCCGTTGGCGTTACATGAACGTTCGAAAGGTGTTCCTGCCCCACAAGAGAAGAGTCCGTTGGCATCGAGGTCCAATAATAATACATCCCGCTCCCATCGTCAAAAACAGCTATATCGTATCCCACAGCACCCTCGCACCGCACTTTCGTACCGGGTTCGGCATAGGGGTATTCCAACACATGTAGCCGAAGAACGATAACGCTGTCGCAATCAGTACCAATTCTGGGAAGTGTGTCGTAGTAAAAACCGCCACGGGTGAGGATTCGGCCGTTGAAGTTATACTGCATGCCCTCACAGATTGAATCCTGCAGATGCACCAACGTGTCGGAGCAGGGCGTTTGCGCCCCCAAAGGCGAGAAACTGAAAGCGTAAGCTACAAAAAACACAATATGGAGTATTTGCTTCATTGTCCGCCACTTTCTGCTTTTCGCCTTTAGTGAGTCCAAAACGTCATTAGCACCACATACTCTTCCCAACCACTCTCAGAGCGTTGGAAAAGCAAGAGCGTATCGTGTTGCCGAAGATAACGCCAACGGATGAAGACATCACCATCCGAACCGTTGACAATGAGCGAATCGCCCCTAATACAATAGGGGTAAGCCGCAAGCAAGTCATAGAACAGTATGGAATCCTCGTAGATGCACAACTGACCTGCGGTGGAATCCTGCGGACTACGCCAACAACCCAAAAGAGGGTTACCCACAGCCGAATCCAAACACAAGGAGGACTCCCCAGGCAAATCACTCCCTTGAGGTACACAAGCGCCCAAAAGAAAGACCCATACCAATACTACTAACCAAGATGGAGACTTACGCATAGCCTACATCGGTTTTACTCAGGCATACAGGCTTGGATGACCATCTCGTACAAATCTTTGGTGCTGATGCCCATTGCTCGGGCTTGCTTGGGTACAATACTCTCGGCGCTTTGACCGGGAATTGTGTTAACTTCCAGAAAGAAAAGTTCCTGCCGTTGAGTGTGGTAGATATAATCGAAACGGACAATGCCACGGCAGTTGAGCAGGTCGTAGAGTTTGGACGAAACCTCCTGAATCTGGTCGCTGACGGCTTTGTCCACCTGAGCGGGAGTAACCTCGTTACTAAAGCCATCGTATTTGGCGGCATAATCGAAAAACTCGTGGCCACCCGTGGGGATAATCTCTGTGACGGGGAAGACATACTTCCGTTCCTTGGTTCGGAGAACACCGCAATCGAACTCTCGGCCCTGAATGAATTCCTCCACCAACACCTCACTGTCCTCGGTAAGGGCCTCGCAAATAGCCGGCATAAGCTCCTCTGGACGCTTGACCTTGGTAGTAGCAACGCTGCTACCTCCGGATGCGGGCTTGACAAAAACAGGGAGGGATAGCTCCTTAAGAATGGCATCAACATCTATCGGCTGATTGCCATACAGCAACATGGACTTGGCCAAACTGACCACTCCGAAACTGCGGACCACAGGGTTGCAGTATCCCTTGTTGAAAGTAAGGGCCGATGTGTAGAAACCACAGGTGGTGTAGGGGATGCCAAGCATGTCAAAGTAGCCCTGTAATACACCGTTCTCGCCAGGATTACCATGGATAATGATGAAAGCAAGGTCGAATCGACTGACTCCCTCAACTGTAAAATTGTCACGGTCAACAGGTCGGTGTCCGCCATCATCTGCAAGCCAGTACCATCCGTCTCGTTCCACCACGATTTTATAAACGTTGTACTTTTGGTGGTCGAGATTCTCGTAGACTTGGCAACCACTGCCAATGGAGACATCGTGTTCCCCAGAAAATCCGCCCATTACAAGGGCGATGTTCTTTTTAGTCATATTGTATCTGATTTATTTTTAATTTATTACCATCCTATTCGTTACTCGAATGAAGCGGACGGTGCTGTTGCTGACGCCACTGCTTCTCTTGCATCCGGACCCGCTCGCGCGTAGCCCCAGTCATATAGGTTTGCTGTAGACGCTCCCAAACAATGTCAACTGCCACCTCGCTCAGATGGCACATATCACGTGAATAAAAACGGTAGTCGCGCAACTCGTCCATCACTATTTCGTAACTGTCAAAATAATGACAACACTGGTTGTCCTGCACTAGTCGGTCGATTGCTAGCAAAAGGGTGCTTTTGCTTAGCTGGTTGCCGTGGGCACCGTCGGCAAGATGCCGGATGGGACTAACCGTGAAAAGGAAGTGCAACGGCATGACATCAAGTATACTATGTTGGAAACGCTCCACCACTTCCTCTACCGAGAGTCTGCGACGCAGGAAAATCCCTGCGGGGAGTTTGTGACAGTTGGCCACCGTCTGCCCCTGCATGGCAGAGGCGGCATTGGGATCGTTGAGAAAGAAAGCATAGGCAGTACCAAAAGTGCATATAACCAAGGGTTTGCGTTGCAAATACAGATAAGTGGCATGGATGGCGCCGTTGCATTCTCCAAGCGTCTGGGCTCTGTCGGGATGGGAAAAGCGGCCGTGATGAAGCCAGGAATGCCAAAGCCCCTCATGTTGCACTAGGCAATCCTGGTCAATAGGGTTGTCCTGCATTGCACGCTGAAGGCACAGCGCTATGGAAAAGGGATTATAAAGAGTGCCAAACGGATTGCAAAGACAGTCGAAGCCTGCCGTTTGAAGCCGCGCCCCTATCTCATCCGTAAAGCAGGAACCCAACAGGAGTATCGGCTCCTGTTGGGTGATGCAAAACCCCGGAGGGGGTATATTCACGAAGGTGGAGAGTTGCATTTGTATTTCGGTATACCTTAGTTACCTACATTATGGGTTTGACATCGCTCACGCCGGGGATGGTAGCGAGGACGGGGAGGAACTCACGGGGCGAAACACATACATCGCGCGAGCGCATTGTCAGGGTGAGGTCATCCTCGGCATCAACAACCAACACCTCCAGTGGAGTTTTCCCTTTGTGCTTATCGGCCAATGCCTTAAGCCCCTTACTAAAAGGTATATGAATGTCATTCAAGTTGATGGTAAACCGGATGAGCCTGGTGTATTTTCCCATCACATCGCTAAGCATCATCATCTCGGAAACAAACACCTTGGGCCTAGTTGTTGAGAGGGTACCATCCTGCTTGTTGCGGAAAGAGGTCTGCGTGACGCGCCCCCTCATATAAATGAACAAGTCCTTTTGAAAATAATTCTTATACTTGAGGTATTCATCCTTGTAGAGTTGAAGGGAGAAAGAGCCACCATAATCCTCTAGCACCATGCGCCCGAAGGGGTCGCCATTTTTGGGGGAGACGCCATCCTTGACCTCGGCAACAATACCTCCGATGCGGAACTCTTTGCCAACCCATTGGGATAGGTCGTCAAAATCACCACAACTGGCTGTGGTAAAATTGGCCATCTCCCACTTATATTCATCAAGGGGATGGCCACTGAGATACAATCCTATCACGCTGAACTCCCCACGGCAACGTTCCACCACAGACCACTGCTCGCACTGGGGGATGTCGGGGTGGTCGTCCTGCTTGATTTCGTCACTCATGTCGAAAATGGACATTTGGGCACTCTCGACACTCTCGCGGGTGCGCACAGCCCAGCGCATAAGCTTCTCAATGAAAGTGGGTGTTGATTCGAGCTGATTTTCCTTATAAAAATATTGCGCTCGGTGCATCTCCCCCACTCCATCGAAAGCGCCAGCCTTGACTAACACCTCCAGGTTCTTACGATTGATGGCGCGAATGTCCACGCGGCTGAGAAAATCGAAAATGTCTGTATAAGGTCCGTTGGTCTCGCGTTCGGAAATAATCGCCTCGGCAGCAGCCTCCCCCATGCCACTGATGGCTTGAAGACCAAAGCGGATTTTACCCTCGGAATTGACGGAAAAATCCTTCTCCGACTCGTTGACCGATGGTGCAAGGATGGCTATGCCATTCTTGCGGCAGTCGTCCATAAGTTCAGTAACGCGCTTGATGTCGTTTTGGGCGCTAGTCATCACCGCAGCCATGTACTCAGCAGGATAGTGCGCCTTGAGGTATGCTGTTTGGTACGAAACCCAGGAATAGCACGTGGCGTGGGACTTGTTGAAGGCATACGAAGCAAACTTCTTCCAATCCTCCCAAATCTTATGGAGCGTCTCATGCTTGTGCCCATTGGCCTCACCTCCTTTGTAAAAAAGCACCTCAAGCTCGTTCATCTTCTCTATCTGCTTTTTGCCCATAGCCTTGCGGAGCGTGTCGCTTTGGCCACGGGTGAAATTGGCAAGCTGGCGGCTGAGAAGCATCACCTGCTCCTGGTAAACTGTGATGCCATAGGTATCCTTGAGGTATTTTTCCATACAGGGAATGTCGTACTGTACAGGCTTGCGGCCTAGCTTGCGGTCGATAAAGTCGGGAATATAATCCATAGGGCCCGGACGGTAGAGCGCATTCATGGCAATAAGATCCTCGAAAACATGAGGTTGGAGCTCTCGGAGGTATTTCTGCATCCCAGCGGACTCGAACTGGAAAGTGCCCACCGTGTTACCATCGCAATAGAGCTCATATGTCTTGGCATCGTCAATCGGGATGTGGTTGATATCAATCTCTACACCATGATTTTTACTGATCAAGCAAATGGCATTCTTAATGACTGTGAGGTTCTTCAACCCCAAAAAGTCCATCTTGATTAAGCCCACCGTCTCTACCACATGCCCGTCGTATTGGGTCACTAGCACCTTCCCGCCCGACTCCTTGTCGTCGATTGTGCAGACTGGGGCAATGTCGGTAATATCCCTAGCTCCAATAATCACGCCGCAGGCATGAATGCCTATCTGGCGGTTGGTATCCTCCAACTCGGCGGCATAGGTGAGCATATTCTGCAATTCCGCCCCCTCCCCGCCTTCGGCAATCCTATGGAGCTCGGGAATGTATTTGTAGCAATTGACAAGGTTAACCTTGGGGGATTTGCCATTTTCGTCCTTGACATTGTCGGGGAAGTTACGCTCGGGGATAAGTTCCTTGATGTGGTTGACCGTGCTCAGGGGCACCTTCTCCACCCGCCCCACATCAGCAATGGCCGACTTGGTGGCCATAGTGCCGTAAGTGATAATATGGGCCACCTTTTCGTAGCCATACTTGCGGGTAATCCAGTCCAACACCTTGCCACGACCCGCATCATCAAAGTCGACATCAATATCAGGCAACGATATACGGTCGGGGTTGAGAAAACGCTCGAACAGCAGGTCGTACTTAAGAGGGTCGACATCCGTAATCCACAAACAGTAAGCCACCACACTGCCTGCCGCCGAGCCACGGCCGGGTCCAACGCTCACGCCTAGCTCCTCTCGGGCACCACGGATATAGTCAGCCACAATCAGAAAGTAACCAGGAAATCCCATGGTCTTGATGGTGTGAAGCTCAAAAACGATGCGCTCGGTCTGCTCGTCGGTGAGCTCTTCGCCATAACGCTTGTGAGCGCCTTCCCAAACCAGTTTCTCTAGGTAGTCGGCCTCAAACTTGATGCGGTAGAGTTTTTCATAACCACCGAGTTTCTTGATTTTTTTTTCGGCATCGGCTTGCGAAAGCACCACCTCGTGTTTTTCGTTTTCGGTGAACTCGTCAAAGAGCTCCTTCTCGGAGATGCGCTGACGATACTCTGCCTCACTGCCAAAACTGGCGGGGATGTCGAACACAGGCATGATGGGGTCGGAATCGATGCTGTAAACCTCTACCTTATCGGCAATCTCCATGGTGTTTTCCAGCGCCTCGGGCAGGTCGGCAAAAATGTCGGCCATCTCCTCTGGGGTCTTCAGCCACTCCTGTTTAGTATAGTGGAGCCGGTTGGGGTCGGCATAGTCCTTTTGCGTGGCAAGGCAGATAAGGTGGTCGTGAGCCTCGCCATGTTCCTCCTCAACAAAATGCACATCGTTGGTGCAAATAATCTTAACACCGTTCTCGCGGGCAAGTCGAATTAGCACCGGATTGACCTTCTCCTGCAACCGAAAAGTCTCGCGGTTGCTGTTGGGCTTGTCGGTCTCGTGGCGCTGGAGCTCGATATAGTAGTCCTCGCCAAAGACGCCCTTGAACCATTTCACCGCTTTGTCTGCTCCCTCAATGTCACCCTTCATTATCAACTGCGGAAGTTCACCACCAAGGCATGCCGAGCAAACTATGAGGCCCTCATGGTATTTGGCCAGTACATCGTGGTCGATGCGCGGTCGGTTATAGAAGCCGTCGGTATAGGCAATAGAGGCTAGTTTGCAAAGCGAATGATAGCCTCGCTTGTTCTTAGCCAAAAGTATAAGGTGGTAGCCGCTGGAGTCGACAATGCGTTCGCGACCTGTTTCGGGGTTGAGCTCCTTAACATTCTTATCCATGTCGTAGAGGGTTCGGCGGGCGCAATAGGCCTCGGTGCCGATAATGGGCTTGAAAATCTGTTTTTTCAACTCCTCTATCCTAGCTGTGGCCTCTGTCTTCTCCTCGAGCGTGGCTCCGTCACTGGCAATGACGGCTTTCTGTTCTTTGATTTTCTGTTCCACCTTGCCGTTTTCCTTGTTGCAGGTATCAACAAAATCCTTGATACCAAACATGTTGCCATGGTCTGTTAGGGCCATGGCATACATGCCGTTTCGCTTGGCCTTCTTAATCAGGTCCGGCACCTTGCTCATGCCATCGAGCATAGAATAGTGCGAGTGAACGTGCAAATGAGTGAAATTCATTATAGTAAAAACTTACTGACACAAAGTATGAGAGTGCAAATATACAAAAAAAATCCAACATGCCGATGGACAATCTTCCCAAAATTACGGGCACACAAAGGATGCTTGCCGTACAAACAACAAGTCACGCAAATCGCACGTGCTTTGGGGTGTAGTTTGCCCTCTTTGCAACGCCCAAAGTTGTTCCACTGTCGGATGATTTTAGTATCTTTGCAAGCAGTATAAAACAACTAATTATGAATAAAAGAATTGTATTACAGGCTATTGTAGTTGCATCACTATTGGTTTCGTGCAGGCCCGATAAGGTAACGGTGGCAGTTAATAACACCCCCAAGGCACCCGATTATGCGCAGGAATCGCAATGGTACATCAGCAACCGGCAAGCCGAGGCCGATATCTTTTACATCATCTCTACCGAAACGGGCGACTACAACCGCCAAGGGGTCGTCTGCCACTATGCCGACACCTATAACGACAGCGTGCGGCAACCGCTTTATGGCGAGATGCTAGGGGTAGATTCTCTCCTTTCGGGTCAACTGAACTTCTACTCACCCTACTACCGCCAGTGCTCGCTGCAGACTTTCACTGCCGACAGCCTGACCCAAAAGCGCATTTCCCTAGCCATGGGCGATGTAAGCAAAGCCTTCGACTACTACCTAAAGCATTTCAATTGCGGGCGACCCTTTATTCTAGCAGGTTTCAGCCAGGGGGGCATCGCTGTGGTGGAACTTGTCAAACAAATGTCTCCAGAAGTCTACAACCGCATGGTGGCCGCCTATGTAATCGGCTACCGCGTCACCGATGCCGACCTAGCAAGCACTCCCTTTCTCCGCGGGGCAAAGGACAGCTGCGATTTGGGCGTAACCGTCTGCTACAACTCCGTGCGGGACAACAGCTGCGCCATCGACCTCCTAAGCAAAGGCAACCGCATAGCCATCAACCCTGTCAATTGGCGGATCGATGCCACCCCCGCTAGGCTAACCACCACCCTCTCTAGCGACACGCTAACCGTTACACTGGACACCACTAGCCTACTGTTGCACGTGCAGGGCTATTCACGAACCAACTACGTGCTGCCGCTCATTGGGCGTGAAGGGAACTACCACGCGTTGGAAATACCACTTTACGCAAGTTATCTCCAACGGAATATGGAGTTACGGACCGAGAGATACCTCCAGGAACGATAGGCGGCCTCAGTTGCCGCCATAGACATCCCTGCCATTGAGCCGGATGCCTGCTAGGTGCCAACTGCCATCAGTGGCGCGGGCATACGCATATCGGTAATCGTTGCGGGTAGGGGTTCCGTCTTCGTCGTAAGTGGTTTGCGTACAGCGGATACGGTTGCCGTGACGGTCGTAGCAGTTCTCCTCAGCATAAACCAAGTATTCGTCCACCGTATAGACTTCCCTGCGTTTTGGGCGACCCTCCCCATCATAGCTTTGGAGCGTGCGGGTCTCCACCACCCCAGCAGAATCGTAGGTGTAGCTGACCGTGACCGCCAGACGGTTGCTTCTATCATAAACGCCGTGGCTGGAGCGGACCACTCTCCCCGCACTGTCGCGTTCCACGCCAGGCTGCTGGGCCATCAGCAAAAACCCCGAAAACAGCATCAGCACCAAACACAGACCTTTCATGGTAACCTTCGTTCTGAAAAAAAGATACACTACTGCAACTTCTTGTAATGCAAGCGATGGGGCGTGTCGTCGCCGAGACGCTTCTTGCGGTTCTCCTCGTACTCGCTGTAGGAACCTTCAAAGAAATAGACTTGCGAGTCGCCCTCAAAGGCCAGCACATGAGTGCAAATGCGGTCGAGGAACCAACGGTCGTGGCTGATGACCACTGCGCACCCAGCAAAGTCCTCCAAGCCCTCCTCCAAGGCACGCATCGTGTTGACGTCGATGTCGTTGGTAGGCTCGTCAAGGAGCAGTACATTGGCTTCGCTCTTGAGAGTCAAGGCCAGGTGAAGACGGTTGCGTTCGCCGCCGCTGAGCACCCCAGCCTTCTTGCTTTGGTCGGTGCCGGTAAAGTTGAAGCGCGACAGATATGCCCGCGCATTTACCATTCTCCCACCCATTTGTATGAGTTCGTTGCCCTCGGAGAGCACTTCGTAGACCGATTTTTCTGGGTCAATCCGCACATGTTGTTGGTCCACATAGCCTATCTTGACTGTATCGCCCAAAACGATGCTGCCCGTGTCGGGTTTTTCTAGACCCATAATTAGGCGGAAGAGTGTTGTCTTGCCGCAGCCGTTGGGTCCAATAACGCCCACTATGCCGGCAGGAGGCAGACTAAAGGTGAGGTTCTCGTAGAGTAGCTTGTCGCCATAAGCTTTGCTTACGCCCTCCATCTCTAGCACCTTGTTACCTAGGCGCGGACCGTTGGGTATATATATTTCTAGGTTCTGTTCCTTCTCTTTCACGTCCTCATTCATCATGCGGTCGTAGGCGGCCAAACGGGCCTTGCCCTTGGCATGGCGGGCCTTGGGAGCCATACGCACCCACTCCAACTCGCGTTGAAGGGTCTTACGGCGCTTGCTTTCCTGCTTCTCCTCCATGGCTAAGCGTTGCGTCTTCTGCTCCAGCCAACTGCTGTAGTTGCCTTGCCAAGGGATGCCTTCGCCGCGGTCCAGCTCCAAAATCCAGCCAGCCACATTGTCCAGGAAATAACGGTCGTGGGTGACGGCAATAACCGTGCCCTTGTATTGGCGCAAATGCTGCTCAAGCCAGTCGATGCTCTCGGCATCCAAATGGTTGGTAGGCTCGTCTAGTAGCAGGATATCGGGCTCCTGCAGCAACAGCCTACAAAGCGCCACCCGGCGACGTTCGCCACCGCTGAGGTTTGCCACTAGCTGATCCTCTTCTGGGCAACGGAGCGCATCCATGGCACGCTCAAGGCGGCTATCGAGGTTCCAGGCATCGTATTGGTCCAAGAGCTCGGTCAGCTCGCCCTGCCGTTCGCAAAGTTTGTCAATATCGGCATCCGGCTCTCCAAAGGCGTTGTTCACCTGCTCGTACTCCTTTAAGGCATCAACAATCGGCTGCACAGCCTCCTGCACCACCTCCTTGACGGTCTTGCCGTCATCGAGCCGAGGCTCCTGTTCGAGGTACCCGATGCTATAACCGGGAGAGAAAACCACCTCGCCCTGATAGTCTTTGTCCACACCAGCTATAATCTTCAGCAACGAAGATTTGCCGGAGCCATTGAGACCGATGATGCCAATTTTGGCTCCATAGAAAAAGGAGAGGTAAATATCCTTCAGAATCTGGCGGCTGGGTGGGATGAGTTTGCCCACACCTACCATGGAGAAAATAATTTTTTTGTCGTCAGCCATGATTGTTTCAGTTGATATCCAATGTAATGTTTGATGTCAGAAAAAAATTGGGGAGGAGCACCGTTTTTCGACTGGGAGAAACCTCCCCATCAGTCTTCCTCGAACCGCATATCCTTGACATTGAGTTGAATTTCGGTTTTCCCGTTCCAATAGTTCTCCTCTAGCGAATAGCAGAGGGTAAAGGATTGCCCTGCCTTGATTCGAGGGTAATAATGGGCTTGCTGGAATGCGATTGCGGGGTAGGAACGCGAGCGGGCGGTAATGGAGATGGGGTTGAGCTTAAGATGCTTGCCCCCCACCACGCGGGCAAAGCCAGTGTCCACCAGGTCGTGCGAGACAAAAACGGGGGTTTCGTTCTCGGGGCCAAAAGGACCGAATTGTTTGAGGATACGCAGGAACTTGGGAGTAATCTGCGTGCCAAAGTCCACCTCGGCATCCACCTCAATCTCGGGCACCATCTCCTCCACATGTAGGTTCTGCTCCACCACCTCCTCGAAACGGGCCTTAAAGGCCTCGAGGTTCTCGGGCTTTACGCTCACCCCAGCGGCACATTTGTGCCCGCCAAAATGCTCTAGCAACCCGCTGCACTGCTCAAGAGCCGCATGGATGTCGAACTCCTTGATGCTGCGGGCCGAACCTGTAATAAGGTCATCCGTGGAGCGGGTGAAGATAATTGTGGGCTTGTAGTAGGCCTCCACCAGGCGCGATGCCACGATGCCCACCACGCCTTTGTGCCAGTTCTCGTCAAACAGGACGATGCTCTTTCGAGCCTTGAGCTCTGGACTCCTTTCGATGCGGGTCTTTGCCTCTTCTGTGGCAGTGCCGTCAAGGTCCTTGCGCTCTTTGTTGTAGTTGTTGATTTCCTCTGCTAGCAGACCTGCCTGCTCGGGGTTGTCGCTCAGCAGCAACCGCACCGAATCGAAGGCGCTATGGATGCGGCCCGCTGCATTGATGCGGGGGCCCACAAGAAAGACCAGATCGGTGATGCCAAGCTCTTTGCAGAAGTACGACCTATCCTCGGGGTGACTGGCCTTGTACTGCTCGGTGCGACGCTCGATGTGGCCATAGGTGAGGATGGCCTCGATGCCGGGGCGCGGGTGGGTGTTGATGACCTTTAGGCCATAGAACGCCAGCACACGGTTTTCGCCCATGATGGGCACAATGTCCGAAGCGATGCTCACCGCCACCAAATCGAGGTACTTCTGCAGCCTCAACTTGAGGTCCTCGCGCTTCTGCACAAGCACTGGGTCGAGCCGGTCGGGATTGTCGCAAAGGCGCACCCCCATGCGTTGCTCCTGATGAGCCTCCACAATCTTGAAGCCGATACCGCAACCCGAAAGTTCCTTGTAGGGGTACGGGCAATCGAGCCTCTTGGGGTCGAGCACTGCCACAGCCTGAGGGATGTTGTCGCCATCGGGCAAATGGTGGTCGCCAATGATAAAGTCGATTCCTAGGCTACTGGCATAGGCCACCTGTTCGTTGGCCTTGATGCCGCAGTCGAGCGCAATGACCAACTTTACACCCGTCTCCTTGGCATAGTCAATCCCTTGAAACGAAATGCCATACCCTTCGCGGTCGCGGTCGGGAATATAAAAGTCGATATTTTGGTGGAACGACTGCAAATAGGAATACACCAACGCCACCGCCGAAGTGCCGTCGACATCGTAGTCGCCGTAGACAAGGATGCGCTCATGACACCGCACTGCCTCATTGATGCGGGCAATGGCACGGTCCATGTCCTTCATGCGGAAAGGATCATGAAGCTGGTCCAGACTAGGTCGGAAGAAACATCGGGCCTCTTCGAATGTGGTAACGCCGCGTTCTACAAGCAATGTGGCGATAATTTTATCAACGCCCAACGATTCCGCAAGTTTGTCAACTACCTCTATATCATAATCTTTCCTTAAAATCCAACGTTTTTCTTTCATTTTTTCTGGCCGTAAAGATACAACTTATTTTCAACATGGCAAATTTTTTTTAATCCCCCCACACACCGCTCCGCCCTCCCGTGGCCCTTCCTCCACCCTACCCCAAAGCCTAGGCAAAGTTCCGCACAAAGGGCTAGGCAAGGATACTGTGAGGCATGGGTGTGGTATGGGTGCGCTCGTCTTTTTGTTTACCTTTTGTTTACCTTTCTTTTTCTTTTTATTTACACTTTATTTACCTTATCCAAACAAAAGGTAAAAGAAAAGTAAGTAAAACGTAAACAAAAGGTAAACAAAAAGACGAGCTAACCTATACCCCACGGCTACTGCAGGCTGTCTGCAGCATACCGGCACAACAAAGTAGCAGGGCGACAGGATGGGAGATGATGGGATAAGACGTGATTGATGGCTAGCTAGCATCTACAAATGGCTAGATAAATTGGACAATACTGATAGATAACTGGATAAGCAAGATAGTGGAGCAGATAGCAGGATGTTGGGGGGGGGAGGTAAGGCGAATAAAATCAGGGTACGAGTGGGGGAAAGGTAAAAAAACACCTAGCCAGAAGGGCAACACTGGAGCCCTTTGTGGAAATGAACACGAATGCCACGAAATTGTTATAAAAATGAAAATCAGCAACATGCCAACAGGAAGAAGAAATGTATAGCCTATCGATAAGAGAAAAATGTGGCCCAAAAATATTGCAAATAAGAAAAAAAGTTTAATTTTGTACCCCTCAAAGGCGATTCGATTGCCTAGTAAAACAGTTATAAATGAGACAGTTATAAATCACTTTATTAATAATCAAACCGTTTTAGTTTTATGTTCAAACATCTACAAAGGTTGTTGCTTCTAGCGGCGCTATTTTGCGTCCCGTGGGCAACACATGCGCAGTCGCTGAGCTACTCGTGCAATTTCGAGGGCGATGGCGACACTACGGGATGGGTGTTTGTGAACGGTAGCCAAACCAACCAATGGTTCATTGGCTCCGCCACAAACAACGGAGGCACCAAAAGCCTCTACATCTCCAACGACAACGGCACATCAAACGCCTACACCACAAGTCCGTTGGCGTTTGCCTATGCCTACCGGGAGTTCACGCTTACCGCCGGCAACTATGCCATTTCCTACGACTGGAAATGCTCCGGCGAAAGCAACTACGACTACCTTAGGGTTTTCCTAACTCCCGCTTCCACCACCCTAACAGCGGGCCAAGCCCCCGATGGCACCACCAGCGCCTCCAGCTGGCGCAACGCTGCCCTGCCCACGGGTTCGGTCAGCCTCTGCGGCGCCGACAAACTGAACATGCAGTCCTCTTGGCAAAGCCACACAGAGGATTTCATCCTAACCGAACCGGGCACCTATCGCCTGGTATTTGCCTGGGCCAACGATGGTAGCGGAGGCACCAACCCCCCAGCTGCCATCGACAACATACAGTTCCAAACGCTCACTTGTCAGCGTCCTGACAACATCCGCTTTGCCAATGTGCTGCACACTTCTTTTGACATTACTTGGACGAGTTTCGCCACAGCCAACAACTACCTTGTGAAGATCGACTCGGCTGGCGTAACCGTTGCTTCCAACACGGTAACCGACACCACCTTCAGCGCTACCGGAATGAGCCCCAACACGGACTATACCGTCCGCGTGGCCGCAGTGTGCAGCGCCGACGACACTAGCTTGTGGACCTCTGCTTCGGTGCACACCCCCTGCATGTGGCTGACCGCTGCCGACTTGCCCTATTCCGAGGACTTTGAGACCTACGGAACAGGCTCTTCGGTCGCTCTCGACCCCTGCTGGTACAAGGTTAGCACCGGCACTACCCAATTTCCCTACCCCTATGGTAGCAATACCATTACCGGCAACCGCTCGCTCTATTTCTGCTCCTACTACTCTAGCTCATCTTCCTACGATTGCTATGCAGTGCTGCCCCCCATCGACCCCGACTTGCCTGTCAACACCCTAGCGCTTGCCATGGACGTGAAGAACTACACCTCGACTGCTGACGGCTACCCCAGCCGCCTGCTTGTGGGCGTGATGACCGACCCCACGGACATCAGCACCTTTACCACCGTGAGCGACATCGACATGTACGGCATGGCTGCCTCCACAGTGCAGAGTGTGCTAGTGGACTTCTCTAGCTACACCGGCACCGGCCGCTACATTTGCCTCTACGACACCATTCCCGTGCTGCGTGGCACCTCCACCACCGGCCGCAGCTATGTGTATGTGGACAACCTAGTGCTGGCCGTGATGCCCAACTGCGCCAATCCCTCGAACCTAGAGGCCTCCAACGCCACCGAGAACGGGATTGACCTGACCTGGTCTGGCTCGGCTTCGGCTCAGGAATACTTTGTCACCTACGGCCCAATGGACGGCAACGACACCACCGTCTCCGTTTCCGACACCATCCTGCAACTGACCGACCTGCTGGCTGGCACCGACTACCACTGGTCGGTCCGCGCCTATTGCGGCGCCGACACCAGCTTTGCGGTAAACGGCACCAACTTTGGCACCACCTGCGGCGCCATCGCATTGGCACAGCTGCCCTACAGCTATGGCTTTGAAGATGCCGCCTCCACTGGCGCTAGCGGCACCATCCACCGTTGCTGGCACAAACAGGTGGCCAACACCACTACCCGATACCCCTACCCGAGCAGCACTTGCCACGACGGCAGCCGCTCGCTCTACTTCTATGCCAACACCTCTAGCCTTGTCAAGAGCTGGGTCTGCACCCCTGAGATGGGAATTTCCGTGGACAGCCTGATGGTGACCTTCTGGAACCGTTCTAGCAGCAATAGCTATAGCGGCATCATCAAGGTGGGCACCATGAGCGACCCCACCGACCTGAGCACCTTCCGCTACGTTGCTTCTTGCCGCCCCGATGGCACCACTTGGACCTATCAGGAGGTTACTTTGGCCACCGGCGACACAACTAGCGATGGCGACACGAACCGCTATATTGCCTTCCTGGTTGAGACGGCTGGCGACCCCGTGAACAGCACCACCAACTACGCATACTTGGACGACATCACCGTCCGGCTAGTGCCCAGTTGCTTCTATGTATCCAACCTCGAAGTGGGCGGCACCACCCCCGGCGGCGCCGTGATCACTTGGAGCGCCACCCCGAACGACGCCGAAGCTACCTATGTGGTTGAATACCGCGCCGACAGCATCGACAGCTGGACCGAAGCGGCCTCCAACGTTACCGAAACCAACTACACCTTCAGCGGCCTTGACGCTAACACCCTCTACCACGCCCGCGTGTCGGCCCTCTGCTCCAACGGCGACTACAGCGACTACCGCTACACCGAGTTCGTCACCGGCGCATTCGGTTGCATGGAGGTCGACACCACCACCCTTGCATTCGACACCATTGGCACTGGCACCAGCTCCATCACTGGCGTTCCCGTGAACAGCGGTTGGGGCAACACCATCTGCCAAAGCATCTACCTGGCTAGTGAACTGGTAGCTGGCGGTTTCGATCCCACCGGAGTTACCATCACCGACATTGCCTACACCTGGCAGAATAACGGCAACTACCCCAAGGAGTTCACCATCTACATGGGCAACACCAACCAGTCCACCTATTCGGGCAGTGCTGTTTCCAACTGGATTACCACCGGTGCTTCCGCACAGGTCTACAGTGGCGAGCGCCCCGTCGGAGCTATCGGCACGGTGACTTATCACCTCGACACCCCCTTCCAATGGGATGGCACCAGCAACCTGGTGATCACCACCACGATGAACCAGCCCGCTGGTGCTTCGCACTCTAGCAGTGGCTTCGTTGGCCTCTCCACCACCTGCGACTCCACCCGCACGGTGTACAACTACTGCGACGGCACCGCCATTGACGGCTCCGACTTCTCTTCCCATCCCAGCCACAACAGCACTAGCCTATATCGGCCCAACATCATCCTAACTAGTGCCGAATGCACCCGCTACGCCACCTGCACGGCTCCTGCCGTGACGGCTAGCTATGTGGGTTCCGACACCGTTGTGCTGACTTGGGCAGCCGGCTCGAACGAGAGCGATTGGAACATCTATTACCGCGAGGGCACTACGGGCGCCTTCTCCTACGTGGAGAACGTCTCGGAGATGACCTACACCTTTGCCGGCTTGCAGCCTGCCACCACCTACACCTTCCGCGTGGAGACCGTCTGCGACCCCGACACCTTCCATGCCGACCTTGAGATTCTTACCGCTTGCGCTGTCGTGAACACCGTGAGCGAGGATTTCGAATCCTACACCACTGGCTCTAGCGGTAGCATCAGCCCCTGCTGGACCAAACACATCCAAGGAACTTCTACCCAGTACCCCTACGTGCGCAGCATCGGCGGCACGCAGGCCCTCTACTTCTATGGTTACAACAACAACTCTTCTCATTACCTCAGTTGGGCAGCCGCCCCCGAGATGCAGGACAGCCTGAGTACCTACGAAGTTGAGTTCGACATGTACCGTAGCAGTAGCTCCTCCAACTACGTCTGCCAGCTTATCGTTGGCACCATGAGCGACCCCGACGACATCAGCACCTTCGACACCATTGAAGTTGTCAGCACAACATCCTATGGCGTTTGGGAGAGCAAATACGTCTCCTTGGAGAACTACCACGACACTAGCGCACACTACATTGCCTTCCTGTGCCCTTCACCCAACTTGTTCTCCACATACAATTATGTATACAACTATGTGAACCTCGACAACGTGTACATCGGCCGCCGCTCGAGCTGTCCGCGTCCCACTCGGTTCCACGCCCGCGACATCACTGCTAGCAGTGCCGAGCTAGCCTGGGACGGCAACGAAGAACATATGTCCTCTACCGTCAAGTGGGGCACCGTCAACAATCCCACTGCCGCTACCGACAGCATGACGGTCTACACCAACAGCGCCCTGCTGAGTTCGCTCAGCGCCAACACCACCTACTACGCATGGATTATTGCCCAGTGCAACGAAGAAGGCAGCCGCACCTATAGCTGCAGCTTCACCACCGAGCCCGCCTGCAACGCTGTTACCAACCTAACCGTGAGCGATATAACCACTACCACAGCAACCATCACCTGGGGTGACGGTGCCTCCTCGGCCACTGGCTATACCTTCATGTGGAAGGCCGACAGCGTCGCCACATGGAACACGGTAAACACCACCAACAACTTCTACTTCCTCAGCGGATTGTCCGAAGCCACCAGCTACAACGTGAGCGTTACCGCCATCTGCAGCGCCGAGACCGCCGAAGCCGAAACCACTGACTTTGCTACCGCTGCCACTGGCACCATTGGCGGTGAGGACGAGGAGATAGTGATTCCTACGAATCCTTACTACAACTACAGCATCTCCGAACAGTACTGGACCCCCAGCGAACTGAACAACTATGGCGACACCATTGGCGGCATCTACTTCCGCTCCATGAATACCGACACCATCAGCGGCCGCGTGACCAAGATTTGGGTCACCGACACCACTGTCAGCGACCTGAGCACGTCGAACTACATCCCAAGCACGGCCATGACCTTGGTGGTGGATTCCACCTTCGACATCGCCTACGGCTGGAACTACTTCCCCTTCAACACTCCCTACGTGCGCAACCACAGCAACTCGCTAGTTGTGTTGGTTGTCGACTCCACCGGTAGCTTTGATTCCTTCGAGGGCTGGTACGGTGGCGCGAGCGCATGTACTGGCCTGTTCGACTACACCGATGACAGCTCCTACTCCACCACCAACCTCAGCGGTTTGTATACTGCAACCGCTCGCGCCCAAATGCGCCTAGACGCTACGCTGAACGCTGTGTCCTGCTCCGCACCCCATGTGGCTGTTGCCGGAGCTACCGATAACAGCATCACTCTGGCATGGATTGCCGGCCTGAACGAGACCTCTTGGATTGTGGACTACCGCGTCAATGGCGACACCGTGTGGAACAACGCCACCCTTGCTACCACCGACACCTTTGCCACAATTAGCGGCCTGAATGCATCGACCCAGTACCAGTTCCGCGTGGGCGCCCTCTGCTCCACCGACACCCAGTATGCCAACCTCCTGGCCCGCACTGCCTGCGGCGCCTACGGCGTGCCCTACCTCGAGGACTTCAACAGCTATAGCAACAACACCTACGACTTCAACCCCTGCTGGTACTACGGCAACGCAAATAGCACCAACATGCCCTACACCATAAATATTACCGGCCAAGGCATGATGATGCTGATGCCACAGAACAGCTATGTAATCTTCCCCGCACTGGAGGAGCCCATCAACACCTTGCAACTGCGTTGCGACTATGTGGTTGCCGACACCAGCATCTACGCTTTGGTTGGCGTTTGCTCGCACCCCCACGACTACCTCTCGATGACGGTAATCGACACCTTGTGGGCCCACAACAATGGCATGCCCGAACAGGTGATTGTGCCTTTCGACAGCTACAGCGACACAGCCGGATATATCTGCATCTACAGCAGCTATAACCAGACCTACTACGACAACATCAACATTGAGCTAATCCCCGCCTGCAATATGCCCGACTCTCTGACGGTTACTGGCATCACCACCACTACCGCCGACCTGACCTGGACTGGCAACTCCAACGCTAGCAGCTATCTGGTTGAGTATGGCATTGTGGGCAGCAGTGCTACTACCACAGTGAGCACTACTGGCAGCAATATCACCCTCACGGGTCTGCACCACAGCACAAGCTACCAGGTGACCGTTTCATCGATTTGCGCTACACTTGGCGACACTTCGCTAGCCACCAATCCTTGTGGTTTCACCACTAGCTGCGCACCCGTCGACAGCTTGCCCTACACCGAGGACTTCGACCACAGCAATGCCCCTGCCCTCGACTACACCGGCATCCTGCCCAACTGCTGGAGCTATCAGACCATTGCCACCGGCACCTACGCCACTGGCGTCTACCTGCCCCAGATTTACAACAGCAGCACCTATGCCTCTTCGAGCAACTACAGCCTAAAACTATATGGCAGGGCGCTGACCATCCTACCCGAGATGCCTACCTCGGTGGACTCCCTGATGATTCGCTTCCACCACTATAATACCAGCATCGGCTACTACGACCTGGTGATTGGTGTGTGCGATTCCAACACGCCCGGCTGCGAAGCCTCCTTCGTGCCTGTGGACACTGTGCGCTCCACCAGTAACAATGAGTGGTACACCACCTACAACCTGGCTTCCTACACCGGCAATGGTCGCTTCATCGCCTTCAAGAACATCCACCGCACTTCCGCCACGGCCAACTACAGCACGCACTACCTCGACGACATTACCATCGACTACCTGCCTAGCTGTATGCCTGTGCAGAACGTGCATGCAGCTGCCAACAGCTCCACATCGGTTGACCTAACTTGGGACGACCTGCACCCCGCTACCGAATGGGAAGTTGCCTACAGTAGCAGTCCGTTGAGCAATCCTGCCACCGGTATCGTGGCCACTGCCACTGCCAAACCCTACACCGTGACGGGCTTGGGCGACTCGATGTACTACTTCTATGTGCGCACCATTTGTGGCGCTGGCGACACCTCCATCTGGAGCGATGCTTTCTGCACTCGCCCCGGCGCCTGGACCATGCGCAACGGCTACACCGACACCCTTTACATGTGCTCCGGCCACATCTACGACGACGGTGGCCCCAACGGCGACTACAGTAACAGTGCCAGCGGCACCATCGTCCTGATGCCCGCCGACACCATGCACCGCGTGCGCATCAGCGGTAGCTGGATTAGCGAAAGTTGCTGCGACTACCTTGGCATCTACGATGGCATCGGCACCAGTGGCACCCAGTTCTACCGCGGCTATGCCGGCACTGACGGCATCACAGTCGGCCCGTTTGAGTCGACCACCGGCCCAATCACCATCACCTTCTCTTCCGATATGTCTGGCGCTTATGACGGTTTTGACCTAGCAGTGGAGTGCGTAGCCAACTACTGCCGCGCCACCGACATCCGCATCGACACCACCGTTGCCCAGTCCGCCTCTGCCCTGGCAGTGACTTGGAACGGCAGCAGTCCCGAATACACCGTGGTCTACGGCCCTGCCGGCTTTGACATAGACAGCCCCACCGCCAGCACCACAACGGTCTATACCAACCATGCCGTCCTGACGGGCCTAGCGAGCTTGACCAACTACGACGTTTATGTGCGCGGCATCTGCGACGCCTATGGCACTGGTGGCTCCGACACTGGAACATATAACATGGCCACCCTGCAGACTGCCCTGTGCGACAACACACTCGAGTTCTACAGCTACGATAGCACTATGTCTGCCGGCACTAGCAACTATGTGCCTATGGGTAGTAGCTACTACAATTACGGCTATGTCCAAACCATCATCGACAGCGCCAACCTTGCTGGCCTGACGGACGAGATTGCCAGTTGGTCGTTCCGCTCCGCCAACGGCAACAAGGGCAACTACTACAACCACGTGGACGTCTACTTTGCCAACGTTGCCGAAAGCGACCTCTCCAGCGGATTTATCCATCCAGACAGCACGCACGTCTTCGTCAAGGTGCTTGATGATGCCGACCTCCGCTACACAGAAGGCGGCTGGCACATATATGCTTTGGACACCACCTTCCTTTGGGACGGCCACAGCAACCTGCTAGTATCCGTCAACCGTAGGCATGGCTCCTATTCCAGAGGTGCTTCCTTCAGCACCCACACTGGGCGCACAGCTCAGTCCCGCTATGCCATTAACGATGGCTCGGCCTACGACCCCACCACCGTTAGCAGCGGTACTGCCACAACGGCAGTGGGCGATATGAAGTTCGGCTCCTGCGGCCAGGCCTGCGCGGCTCCCGTTATCACTGGCGTGAGCTACGACTACGAGTCTGCCACGATCACCTGGTCCGGCTCCGGCTCCAGCTATGAGGTTGCCATCAAGGTTGCCTCCGCTATCGACTGGCCTACCGAGGTGTCCACTACCGGCAACACCTACACCTTTACCGGTCTCTCCGCAGCTACCGACTATATGTTCCGCGTGCGTCAGGACTGCTCCGCCGACAGCCTCGGCTACAGCAGCTGGGCCACCGGCAACTTCACTACCGACAGCCTGCCTTGCCTTGCTCCAGAGAGCCTTGCAGCCAGTGGCATAACCAATGCCCAAGCCACCTTTGGCTGGACTGCCCGTGGCAACGAGACCCAATGGGACCTCCACGTCTGGAACATCGGCGGTCTGGATTCCGTCTACCGCGTCAGCACCAATCCTGCTACCGTGGGCGGCTTTACTG
>CAZAAK010000010.1:0-39023 GCA_964483145.1 uncultured Bacteroidaceae bacterium | reverse complement strand
AACAATGAGTATAACTGAATATTAACCCTGTCTAAAAATGGGGAGTACTATACTATGCAACATTTCTATTGCTGTCCAATTAAATGGCCGTCTCTGCCTACAATAGTATATTTTGGGCAAATCAAAGATAGAAAAAATGGCCGACATTTCGTAAGAAGTGTCAGCCATAATTTTGCTGAAGCAAAAAGTTTTACCGGAGAGCTATAGCTCAACACCAGCAAACGCCAGTATTAACCGACGCTATCCCCTTATTACTAACAGTGCTATATAACCTAAGATTAAGTTGATTCTGAAAAAGTTGGCTACATTTTCTTTTTAAAAATTGCCCGTTTCATAATTTGCTTAGTATCATACGTCGTGTCCCAAATACGCTGCGCCTCATTCCCGATAATCTGAGGATTGGTGTAAGCCCAACGTATGTGATTTTTGACTGTATTTCGGTTCATTTCAGCATAATAAATGGAGTGGACACCTTTCTTCTGCCAGGCGGAACTTACACCATTGAGCAGAGAATCTATATCTTTAAAATGATGGAGAGAATGAAGAATATGGTACCAACCGAAAGGGAATAGATGCCCATTAGCCTTCTTAAAACCCTCATTTAGGTCAGGAATACTGAGACCGAATGCCACTAAATTGTCATCTTTATCCACCACAAAATTGGCATATTCAAGATTGATGAATGGGAAATACTGCTTGATGTAGCAATCAATTTCTTTATCCGTAAGAGGAACAAAGTCGTACAAATCCTTGAAAGAATCGTTGATAGTGAGAAAGAACTTGCGCGCATATGGCATCACCTCTTTTCGTTTCTTAAAACGAAGTAGTTTAAAGCTATATTTGTTGAGAATTAGCTCGTTGATGCGTCCTACTTTGTCAGGGATAGGTTGAGAGGCAGGCATTTGGTATTGAGCCCATTTACAACCAATTTCAAAACCTGCTTTTTCTATGAAGTCGATGTAATACTTGGGGTTATAGAGTGTGCTAAGATTCTGACGAGCATCAAAATTATCAATTACCCAACACTCTTTGTCCATGTCGGTGAAGCCGAATGGTCCCTCAATCTCATCCATGCCCTTGGACTTGCCCCACTCTACGACCTTATCTAGCAAAATAGAAAAAACATCGTAATCCTCAATGAAATCAAACCAACCAAAACGGACAGCTTTCTTCTCCCAACGTTCGTTGACAGAATAGTTTATAATGCCTGCTACACGTCCCACAACTTTGTTGCCACTGTAGGCGAGCCACATCTTAAGGTCACAATGGTCCAAGGAAGGATTTCTCTTGGTTAGCAAACCCATTTCGTCGCTAATCAAAACGGGAATGTAGGTGGGAACATCCTTGAAAAGTCTGTTTGCAAACTTGACAAACCTACGAAGTTGACAACCGCCATCAACTTCTTTTATAACAATATCTTCCATGCAGTAATCCCCTAGCTATAATATTTCCAATTTCTTGAACACCTGGTATATTTGCTCGATAGCAAAATCGATCTGTTGATGCGTATGGGTTGCCATTATGGCGAAACGAATAAGGGTGTCTTGCGAAGGAACAGCAGGAGGAACCACCGGAGTGACAAAGACACCGGCATCGAAAATCATGCGGGTTGCAAGGAATGTTTTTTCTGCATCACGAATAAAAAGAGGGATGATTGGCGACTGAGTATGACCCACCTCAAAACCAAGGTCCTTATAGCATTTGAGAGCATAATTGGTGTTATTCCAAAGAGTTTCCTGACGTTCGGGCTCAGAACGCATAACCTTCATAGCAGCCAATACCGAAGCAGTGGCAGCTGGAGGTATGGAAGCAGTGAAGATGTAAGGACGTATATTGTGTTTCAAGTAATTGATAGTCTCTTTATCGGCAGCCAAAAAACCACCAACCGATGCCAAAGATTTAGAAAAAGTGCCCATTACCAATTCTACGTTGGGCAATAAACCAAAATGGTCGCAAGTGCCGCGGCCTTCGCGGCCAAAAACGCCGAGACCATGGGCCTCATCAACCATCAGAGTGGCTTGGTACTTATCGCAAAGCTCCACCATCTTGTCAATAGGAGCTACATCACCTTCCATAGAGAAAACCCCATCAGTTACCACCAATTTAATAGCTTCCAAAGGCAGTTTCTGTAATTGGCGCTCCAAATCCTCCATATTGTTATGCCGGTACTTGAAAGTTGTGGCAAAGGTGATGAGTTTACCTTCCATAATAGAGGCATGGTCGAGTTCATCGTAGATGAGGTAATCCTTACGACCGGTAACACATGGTATAGTGCCTGAATTTGCTTGAAAACCAGCAGAAAAAAGTAATACACCATCTTTTCCTAGAAACTCTGCCAATTCGTCTTGAAGTTGAATGTGGATATCAAGGGTACCGTTGAGAAAAGGAGAACCGGCACAGCCTGTACCATACTTATCTATCGCTGCCTTAGCAGCTTCCTTGATTTTTGGATGGTTGGTAAGACCAAGATAAGAATTGGAACCAAACATCAACATTTTCTTGCCACTAACGATGACCTCGGTATTCTGTTCTGAAGAAATAGGAGTGAAATAAGGGTAAACACCTTTAGCCTTGGCCTCTTGAGGAAGAGTATACTGGGCTAATTTCTGTTGTAAAGGTTTCATCTGCTATATATAGTATTGGTATAACAACATTGAACAATAAAACTGCAAAGTAATGAAAAAAAATTTACATTTCGGAAAACCGTTCCGTTAAAAAATCAAACAGTCTGTTAGTGAGCCGACTCGCCTCAATTCTAAAAAATTGGTTTGTAGTTTGTTTCTTACCTACAATTTGTGTAGCCAATAAATAGTATTTTAACACTTCCTCGGGCGTTGAAATTCCTCCAGCAGCCTTAAAACCAACCCACTTATTGGTGGTATCGTGATGTTTTTTTATAGTCTTCAGTATTACCTCAGCAGCTTCAAGAGTGGCTGAAACAGCAATCTTGCCAGTAGAAGTTTTGATAAAATCTGCACCGGCTGCAATCGCCAATTCCGAAGCCTTGGCAATATTGTCGGACGAACATAATTCACCTGTTTCTAGAATTACCTTAAGTATATGACCAGATGTTATTTCACGAATAGCCGCAATCTCGTCATAGACCTTGTTGTAGTTACCCTCCAAAAATGAACCACGGGAAATGACAGTATCAATTTCATCGGCACCCTCATCAATTGCATATTGCACCTCATGCAATTTAACAGCAATGGGTGACTGTCCGGAAGGAAAAGCACCTGCTACAGAAGCAACACTTATACCGCTACCTTCGAGGCACTTTTTGGCCAAACGTACATAAACTGGATATACGCATACAGCAGCTACATGTCCTATTCCTTTGGATTCATCTTGAAGGTCAATGGAGTGTTGGCAAAGTTGCTGCACCCGCTGATGGGTGTCGTACCCCTCCAAAGTGGTGTTATCAATACATGTATATACGCACTTTAGAGCCTCTAGATCTAGGGGAAACCTTTCAGTGGTTGCCATAAAAAAACTATTCCATCAACTTATTGATTTTCTCCACACGACGCTGATGGCGACCTCCTTCAAAAGAGGTATTTAGGAACTCATCTACTATCTTTAGAGCTGTTTCCTTAGAAATAAAACGGGCGGGCATGGAGATAACATTGCAATCGTTGTGTTGGCGTCCGAGATGGGCAATTTCTGGAGTCCAACAAAGGGCACAGCGCACATTGGGATATTTGTTTACCGTCATTTGAACACCATTGCCACTCCCGCATATCACAATGCCACAAGAAAATTCACCTTTATTGACAGCACAGCCAAGTAGGTGGGCGAAATCAGGATAATCGCAACTTTCTGTGCTGTAAGTGCCAAAGTCTTTTACATCAAAACCTTTGTCGAAGAGGTAACCTTTTACTACTTCTTTCAGTTCATAACCAGCATGGTCGCATGCCATAGGAATAATTTCTTTCATAAACAAGCATGTTTAAACTTTATTTTCTGGTGCAAAAATACATCAATTACATAAATCGTTCAAAATAAAACGAATTTACTTATTCACATATTTCACGCACAATACACAAATATGTTATAATCAACTAAATAAAAATACTAACAATGAAACTGTTCAAAAGTTGACGAAAACCTGTCGATAAAAAATAAAAAGTCATTTCTACGTATAGAATGTTGAAAAACCTCATTTTTTTCATCCTTTTTCAACAAAAATATGAGGCCGTAATTACGGATTTTCCCTTCCATAAAAATCTGTTCAAACCTTATAGTAATGAATTGTTCATAAGTTACTAAATGAATGAAAATGAAAAGTATGAGAATGAATAGATTGTTAGCTTCTATAAACAACATAAAGTCATGAGAAAGACGGAATAGAGAGTAATCAACAATCTTGACAAGAATAAAAGAAAAAATAAAGACTTTAAAATGAAGGAATAATATTTTTCTTATACCTTAGTTGTTCAAGTTTTCACGGCATGTTTATTCACTATAGCGGCTGTTTCTCGGCAGAAACATACAGCTCGGGTAAGAGTAGTACTTTCCATTAGTAGACAAAGGTTGCTATATTCTCAAGCGAATCCAACAGTTTAATACAGCAACTAGAACAAGAAGATTCATTAGTATGTCATACGACAAGATCGCTTTACATACGATTGTTTTTTTCGTTTTCAGTCCACAGAAGATCTAATCCAATTGCATAGAGAGTTGAAAGTAGCGATTTCGGACTTTACGAGCAATAGAGTTTGTAACATTCGGAAAGATGATAAAAGTAAGAAGGAAATGGAATAAAGTATTCGTAGATGTGTGATAAAGGAGAGGTTGCTATAGTAATAAATTAGGATGAAAGGTGATATATGTGTAAGGAAGTGGATAAGTGAATAAAAATCATAAAAAATTGGAAAAGAGATGTGGAATCGTATTATTTTTGTATCTTTGCAGCGATAAATCTTGTTTTTTAAAGAAGACAGATGAATGTACAATTTTATATGTCATGGATACAGATTTTTTAAGAGAAGAGATTCTTAGACTGAAAAAAGAAAAAAACGCCATTATATTGGGCCATTATTACCAGCGAGAGGAAATACAGGATCTTTCAGACTACATAGGAGACAGTTTGGCTTTGGCTCAACAAGCCCAACAGTGTAAAAACGACATAATTGTTTTTTGTGGCGTGCATTTTATGGCAGAAACTGCAAAAATCCTGAACCCTTCGCGTAAAGTGCTGTTACCCGACATGGAAGCGAGTTGTTCATTGGCAGAGAGTTGCCCTGCAGAGGAATTTGCTAAATTCAAGGTGGCTCATCCTGGTTACATGGTTATTAGCTATGTGAATTGTACTGCTGAAATCAAGGCTCTTTCCGATCTTATTTGTACTTCTGGCAATGCTGAGAAATTGGTGCGTGCTCTTCCTAAGGACCAAAAGATAATTTTTGCTCCTGACAAAAATTTAGGTGGATACATCAATTCTGTCACTGGTAGGGATATGTTGCTGTGGAACGGCGTGTGCATGGTGCATAACGCTATGCAGGCGGAAGAGTATTTAAAGTTGAAAGTGGCTAACCCTAGCGCCGCACTTATAGCTCACCCCGAATGCAATAAAGCCTTGTTGAGTGTAGCGGACTTTGTAGGTAGTACCAAAGCAATGCTAAGCTATATAAAAACGTCGGGGAAACAAAAATTCATTGTTGCCACAGAGCCTGGAATCCTTTACGAAATGCGAAAGCAGAGTCCGGAAAAAGAGTTTATAGTAACAGGTAATGAAAAGAATTGTAACTGTGGCGACTGCTCTTACATGAAATTAAACACGTTGGAAAAGTTCTATAAGTGCTTGCGCGACGAGACGCCCGAAATAAAAATGTCGGCGGAGTTAATAGATAGAGCCAGTAAACCAATTATTCGAATGCTCGAAATGTCCAAAGATTTGGGTATAATAAAATGATTTTTGCTATCACAATTAAGTTACCAGAAAAAAATTATTATAGCGGGCAGTGGAGTGGAAAAATCCAATCGCGAAAATGGAGATATTACAATTTTGGAACAAGGAATACTAGTGTAGAATTTGGAGCATTTACTCTTTTATTTGAAAACAGTGTGCGTTTTTTGAGAGATTTTTTAGAAGTACAGCAGTTGAAAAAATAGGAGGTTGCATTAAGTCTCACTGTTGTATTATTTGGCAAAAATACATCTAGAAGAATTGATGGAATTATAGATACTTAATTAGCAAAAGTGAATGTAAGAACAAATAAAAGGGTAGGGGAGGTTTGTTGAAAATATAGCCAAAGTTGTTAATAACCAAAAAAATAATGTTTCACGTGAAACAATCTGGATATAAAGTAAAAGCGTCTTGTGAATTATTTAAGTTTCTATTGGAACAGTTATCTGGTTGCAGTCGTTCGAAAGTAAAGGAAATATTGGCACATAACGTATGTGTTGATGGTAGGCGTATAAGTCAGTTCAATTATCCGTTGCAGCCTGGTATGATTGTGACAATAGAAAAGATGAACTATAGAGAACGCTTGAAACCGCGCGATTTGGATATAGTGTATGAAGATGAATACCTAATTGTGATTAATAAACATGAAGGTTTGCTTTCATATAGCAAAAAACCGACTGATCGTACTGCTATTACAGTATTGAACAACTACCTTCAATCTACCCATCAAAAATGCAGTGCTCATGTGGTTCACCGGTTGGACCGCGACACATCTGGGTTAATGGTAGTGTCGAAGTCGAAACAGGTGTCACAGAAATTCGAGGCCGATTGGAAGGGTTTAGTTACAGACCGTGCTTACGTTGCTGTTTGTTGGGGTAAGTTGGAACCAGCCGAAGGTATCATTAGGTCGTGGTTAACGGATGGGACGTACTGTGTGCTTTCTTCCCCTACTGACAATGGAGGAAAATTAGCTATTACACACTATAAGACAGTTAGAACATCGCGTCGATATTCTCTGTTGGAACTTAAATTGGATACTGGTAGGAGGAATCAGATTCGCGTACATTTACGGGAGGAAAAACACCCTGTGGTCCATGACCCTATCTATGGCTACAAGGACGACATTTCGCCAATTGGTCGATTGGCTTTGCATGCCTTCCGTATTTGTTTTACCCATCCCGTGACAGGTAAACTGTTGAAATTTGAAACGCCTTATCCGGCATCTTTTATGAAATTAATGGAGCTTTAGCTACAATAAAACGTGGGCGCGCGCGTTAGTGAACAGAAAAATGTGCAGGAATATGAATATGAAAAAAATACAGATTTTTTCGATTTTTCTCTTGTTGTGTAACATGCCTGTGGTTTTGCGTGCACAATGTTTGTTAAGTGGTTCAGATTACTTACGTTCCCATAGTTATACCGACACTTGCAATGCGCTTGATACAATATTTCTGCCTAAGTGGGAACCTCATTTGTCTGTTAGCACAGGCTTCATGGGCACTGGTTATGGTGACAATCGCCTTTTTACCTCGGTGGCACCTTCCATTACCTATCGAGTTGACGACAAATGGACAATTACAGGAGGATTCCGCATTACCACCGATATGGAACTCAATCCCAACCATAGTGTTGGTAGTAACCAACGAAGTCTAGCACCATATAAAAAAAATGGTGGAACGGGTGTAGTTTCGGGACGTGTTGAGGCACAGTATCAGGTGAACGAGAACTTTTGGCTAGCCGGATCCATATACCATATGTCTGGTAATTACAACCCTTTCTATGGTCTAATGAATGGCGAAGCTTTCAAAGTTTCAGCCACCGCTATTTCGGCAGCCGCCGCTTTCCGCTTTAACAACAACAACCTGCTCCATATTTCTTTTACCTATATCCGCGACCATGCTGGCACAATGCCGTTTATGTTGCATGATGCTTGGATGCATGGTGGTGGCTTTACGCCCTTTGACATTTATGCAACCCCTGCCGACTACTATCGTATGATGGCTCCTTGCAGTCCTACGCTGTACGGATGTTGGTATTGATGAGTGCGGCAAGAGAAAAACACTTTTTTGAATGAACTTTTAAATCAAGATGGAATATAATACACAAAGAGAAAGGTTAAAGATCAACGACTATGGCCGGAATATATACAAGTTGATAGAATATACCAAGAGCGTAGAAGATCGTGATAAACGCAACTCGATGGCCGTGGCAATTGTTGACATTATGTCGCAAATGAATCCCGAATCGAAGGACGTGAAGGACTACAAGCGCAAGTATTGGGTACATTTGATGATTTTGGCCAAATGGGAGCTTGATGTAGACATTCCGTATAACATCTCACCTGAAGAAACGGTGGAGTTTACACCCCATCCGCTTGACTATACCCAAGGCAAGGTGGCCTATCGCCATTACGGTACTATTATAGAAAACATGATTAAAAAGGTGGCCGAGTATCCTGAAGGCGAGGAACGAGATGAGCTAGTGCGCCTAATAGCACATGCCATGAAGCGTAACTACCTGCTTTGGAATCGTGACACAGTGGAGGATGACCTTATTAGTTTGCAACTTAAGAAGATTTCCGGCGATAGATTGCAAGTGCCAGAAGATTTTGAATATTTGGATTATCGTGAATATCTAAAGGGCACTGAGGATGAACGGCGCAACAATGG
Organism: uncultured Bacteroidaceae bacterium; assembly: GCA_964483145.1. GTDB lineage: Bacteria > Bacteroidota > Bacteroidia > Bacteroidales > P3 > Colimorpha. The sequence goes on along the minus strand of CAZAAK010000010.1, from coordinate 30,446 downwards.
CACCCGAAAAAAGAAGAAAAAAAAGAAATAGTCCGTAAAAACCAACTGCAATGTCGTCATTTGAAATCATCGGTGGTCACAAACTTCATGGTGAGATTTACCCTCAAGGTGCCAAGAACGAAGCACTGCAGGTAATTTGTGCTGTATTGCTTACTAGTGAAAAAGTGGTAATTGACAACATTCCAGACATTAGCGATGTCAACAAACTCATCAGTCTGTTGCAGTTGTTGGGAGTGAAAGTGCGTCGTCTTAACGATGATACCAATCTGTTGATTGATGGCCGCAGTTATGAGTTCCAAGCCGATGAGGTTAACCTTGATGTACTATTGGGGGAGGAGTTTGCTAGACAGGCTTCCTCTCTCCGTGGCTCCATTATGATTGTGGGGCCGCTATTATCGCGTTATGGACGAGCCTTTGTGCCGCAGCCTGGCGGTGACAAGATTGGTCGACGTCGACTTGACACACATTTCCTGGGTATGGAAAAGTTGGGGGCCACCATTGATTTCCGCCGTAGTGGATATGCTGTTCAGACCCATAAACTCCAAGGTTGTCACATGTTGCTTGATGAAGCCTCGGTTACTGGAACTGCCAATATTGTTATGGCTTCAGTTATGGCGCATGGTACGACCACCATTATGAATGCTGCTTGCGAGCCTTATGTCTACCAACTTTGCATGATGCTCAACAATATGGGTGCCAAAATCAAGGGTGTGGGCTCCAACCTGCTTACTATTCGTGGCGTTAAGGAACTGCATGGTTGCCAACATTGTCTGTTGCCTGACATGATTGAGGTGGGGTCTTTCATTGGCATGGCAGCTATGACCCAGAGCGACATTACCATCCGAAATGTTGGGCTAGAGCATCTGGGCCTTATTCCGCAGGTGTTCCGCCGGTTAGGCATAGAGGTATGGCAGAAAGGCGACGACCTCTTTGTCCCATCACAGGAGCATTATGTGATAGAACGTTTTATGGATGGTTCCATTATGACTGTGGCTGATGCGCCATGGCCCGGTTTTACACCCGACCTCATCAGTATTGCTTTGGTTGTGGCTACGCAGGCCAAAGGTAGCGTGCTCATTCATCAGAAGATGTTCGAAAGCCGTTTATTTTTTGTGGACAAACTGATAGATATGGGAGCACAGATCATCCTTTGTGACCCTCATCGTGCCACAGTCATCGGTCTCGATCGCGAGCATCGTCTGCGGGGTGTACGCATGTCTTCACCCGATATTCGTGCCGGTGTGGCGTTGCTCATTGCTGCTCTTTCTGCCGACGGCAGGAGTAGGATAGACAATATCGAACAAATTGACCGTGGCTATCAGCACATTGACGAGCGTTTGCGTTTGTTGGGTGCCGAAATCAGAAGAATGGATTAAACACATTGCCTATGTTTGAATTTTTAAAACATAAACCCAAAACTGCACGCCCAATTTTTGGGGCTATAGGAACGGATGTTCACTGTCATCTGTTGCCTCGTGTGGATGATGGTTCAAGAAGTGAAGAAGAATCAGCTACTTGCATGCGCGTAATGAAAGCTGCAGGCTTTGAAAAGATTTTCTGTACACCCCACTATCAGTATCCTCGTTTCCCCAATATTGAAGAGGATATTATTGAACGTTTTGAGAACCTTAAGCTGGATCTTGCCGCTAATGGAGTTGGGGGTGTCGATGTACCTCAGATTGCCAGCGTTGCTGGCGAGTACCGCATCGACACTGGTTTTCAGCAACGATTGAACGACAACAAATTCTTGCTGATTGGGGGTAAGTATTTGCTCGTCGAACTTTCGATGTACCAACAGGTTATGGGAGTCGAGCAAGTGCTATTCGACCTTCAGATGAAAGGCTATGACATAATTTTGGCTCATCCCGAGCGATACCCTTACTACAGTTCTTCATCACATGTGTTGGAGCATTTCAAGGATATGGGTATCTTCTTCCAAATCAACATTCTTTCCTTAGGCGGTTTTTATGGAGAATGTCCCCGTCGAAGCGCTTTTGAGATGTTGGACAATGGTTGGATAGAGTTTATGGGAACAGATATGCATAACACTCTTTACGCTCAAGCACTTATTGACTGTACTCATGATAGGAAGATAGAGAAGGTGGTACAGACTCATTCCTTCCTCAACAAATCTGTTGCCGATTCCATGGTCAAAACAAAAACAATATAATTATCAAAAAAATATGAATACCCTCAATGCCATTTCGCCAATCGATGGTCGCTACCGTTCCAAAGTTGAATCTTTGGCCGGATTCTTTTCTGAAGGTGCCCTTATCAGATATCGCGTCCGAGTGGAGATAGAGTATTTTATTGCCTTGGCAAGTGTCCCCCAGTTGCCGTTGAAAGAGCTCTTTGTACAACGTCCTCAACTAGCAAGACAGTTGCGCGACATCTACTGCAATTTCACTGATGACGATGCTCAGGAAATCAAGGATATAGAGAAAGTTACAAACCATGATGTCAAGGCAGTGGAGTATTTTCTCAAACGCCATTTCGATGCTTTGCAGTTGGAGTCATACAAGGAGTTCATCCATTTTGGTCTCACCTCTCAAGATATAAACAATACTTCCGTTCCGCTTACTATCAAAGAATGCCATGAGCAGGTGCTGATGCCACAATATAAAGCCGTCCTTAATGCTATTATGGAACGGGCCAAAGAATGGAACGATATTCCCATGTTGGCCCACACCCATGGTCAACCTGCATCTCCTACCTCATTGGGCAAAGAAATGATGGTTTTTGCCTACCGTTTGCGTCGTCAAATGGACTATTTCAAGCAGATCCCATTTAGTGCCAAATTTGGAGGGGCTACGGGCAATTACAACGCTCATTTGGTCGCCTATCCTGAAGTAGATTGGCGCGCTTTCGGTAACGATTTCGTTGCCAATCATTTGGGTTTGGAGCGTCAGCAGTACACTACCCAAATCGAGAACTACGACAATATGGCAGCCTACTTCGACAATTGCAAGCGAATCAACGTCATTCTCATTGATTTTTGTCGGGATATATGGACTTATGTTGCCATGGAGTATTTCAAGCAAAGGATCAAGGCCGGTGAGGTAGGCTCTTCGGCTATGCCACACAAAGTCAATCCAATCGACTTTGAGAATGCCGAGGGTAATCTTGGACTTGCCAATGCTATCTTTGAGCACCTCAGTCACAAGTTGCCTGTCTCACGTATGCAACGCGACCTCACCGACTCTACTGTCAGTCGCAATATAGGTGTGCCTATTGCCCACACGCTCATATCCCTTGCTTCCTTGCAGAAAGGTATAGACAAGCTGATTCTCAATGAACAGGCAATCTATAACGACTTGGAAAACAATTGGGCCGTGGTAGCGGAGGCCATTCAGACCATTCTCCGCTCTGTGGGTTATCCCAATCCATACGAGGCGCTCAAGCAACTCACTCGCACCAACCAGAAAGTAACTGCCCAGACTATTTCTGACTTTGTTGATACGCTTGATGTTGACCAGTCCGTCAAGGATCGCATTCGTCAAATCACTCCGCACAACTATTTGGGATACAAGGCCAATCTTGAGTGCTGAGCAATCGCGTGATGCCAAGTCTTTTCAAGCGATTAACAGCAACTTTACCATGTCGTTTACAACACACTATATGAAGCCGTATGTTGCCCGAGTGGCGGCATACGGTTTTTTTGTGATATTGTCTGTAATCTTTACCATGGCTACGGCGCTTTCTGTGGCCGATTTCGTTAAAATTCTCTTTCCTCAAGAAGGGGCGGTAGCCGAGGTGTCTCCCTCTGGGGTCTCATTGCTTTCACAAGGTATCCAATGGCTCTACAACAGACTTATTGCTTATGGTCCACAGCGGGCGCTCATCTTCTTTGCGTTAATAGTTTTCGGTCTTTACGCTTTCAAAAATATCTTCAGCTACCTTTCTTTAATGCAGATGGCTGTCATTCGATCTAGGGTTGTACGAGATATACGCAACCAACTATTTTCCAAAGCCATGCAGTTGCCGTTGAGCTATTATGGCAGTAATCGCAAAGGAGATATTCTCTCTCATTTTGGTGGTGATATGGTGGAATATGAAGAAAGCACCCTCAACTCCGTCCAACAAATGGCCACTGCTGTCGTCAGCATGGTGCTCTATTTGGCCATGCTTTTCTATATCAGTCCAAAACTCACACTTTTTGTACTTTGCATGCTACCTGTTATTGTCTTTGTCATTTCGGGTATCACCCATCGGCTTCGTCGTAATTCCACTGAGTTGCAGCAGCGCAGTTCGTTCCTTACTTCCCTCATGGAAGAAACTATCATGGGTCTCAAAGTTATCAAGGCCTACACTGCCATTGATTTCTCCAACGACCGCTTTCAAAAAGCCGACAAAGGTTATGCGCAGTTGCGTACCAAGGTGTTGCGACGTGTAGATCTTTCTTCCCCAGTCAGCGATTTTTTGGGCAATTGTGTGGTTATTGGTATCTTGCTTTTTGGCTCCGCTATGGTGATGGGAGGCGACGCTGATCTTACCCCTGAGCTTTTTGTCTCTTATATCATGATGTTTGTCCTAATGATTCCTCCATCAAAGGAACTTACAACTGCCATCTCACAGATGAAAAAAGGGCGTGCTTGTGTCGACCGTCTCCAACAGTTTTTGCAAGTACCCGAAACGGTGGTGGACGTGCCAAATGCACAGCCATTGGATGGGCTACATCAGCAAATTGAGTTCCGCCAGGTAGGTTTTCACTACACTCCTGGCATCGAAGTTCTTAGCAACATTAATCTCATCATCCCCAAGGGTAGCACCGTTGCATTGGTTGGCAGTTCCGGCTCCGGCAAGTCCACTCTATTGGATTTACTGATGCGTTTTTACGATTGTACTAGCGGTGAAATTCTTTTTGACGGTCGTCCAATCCAATCGTTCTGTATTGCCGACCTTAGGCAACATATTGGTATGGTGGATCAAGACACCGCTCTCTTTAACGATACCATTCGTGGTAATATTGCTTTGGGTTGCCCCGATGCTACCGATACTCAAGTGCAACGGGCTGCCGTGGTGGCCAATGCTCACCAATTCATAATGCAACAGGCCAATGGTTATGATACTAATATTGGTGACGGTGGGGGGTGCCTCAGTGGTGGCCAGCGTCAGCGACTCAGTATTGCCCGCGCAGTTCTGCGCAATCCCGATATACTTGTTTTTGATGAAGCTACTAGTGCGCTCGATGCCGAGAACGAACGTCTTGTACAGCAATCTCTTGACCGGCTCATGGCCAATAGTACTGCCCTTGTGGTAGCTCACCGCCTTTCTACGATTCAAAATGCCGACCTTATTGTAGTTTTAGAACAGGGGCGTATTGTTGAACGAGGCACACACGACCAGCTTATGCAGTGTCGAGGCCGATATTATCAATTAGTTCAAATGCAATTATTTAAATGAATATGACAGTCCATATCGCTGGTTCCATCAAGCAAGTGTTCCAAAGGTGGTTTGCTGTGTGCGTGTTTGTTGTATTGGCCTTTCTTTTCTGCTTTCACTCCAAAGCACAAACTCAAATGAGTTTCACACGTGCTGTTGCTATAAGCCATAATGTGGGCGATCTGAGGTGGACTCAGGCCCCTGAAGCTAGCATGTATTCTCTCTATCGCCATTTCCCCAGTCAAGAGGGTTTTTCATTAGTTGCTTCCATTGCAGATACCCACTATTTCGATACCATCCATCGCTCTATCTGTGCTGATACGGTAAGTTATCGTGTTCAGGCCATCACCTTGGAGCGTACTTTCTTTTCCGATACTGTGGGCATTTACTATGTTGATGATGTTCCCACAGCGCCTTGTGCTATCCGCCTCTGCTCCGTTGACACTGCCCAGGACCGCATCCGCCTTACCTGGTATCCATCTCCCGACACCGATGTTATTGGTTACCACATCTGTATAGGTTCTCCCTGTATCGATTATGATACTGTGTGGGGCCGTTTCAATAATACCTATCTTTGCCCGGAAAATCTTTCCACCGATACGCAATACCGTTTCCGCATCTTGGCGTTTGACAGTTGTTATCAGGCCAGCCCACTCACTCCCTCATATTGCAATCCCACTATCTCTTTCCCCGACACTGGTTGTACACGCCGATTTAGTTGCGTATGGAACCGTTACATCAATATGCCTGATAGTGTAGGGCACTACCGTCTCTATTATCGGTTGGGAAATCAGGAAACGCTCCATGTCTTTGAGACAGGTCCCGAAGGTCCGTTCAAGTTCGACACGGTCATAGAAGATCTATCTATTCGTGAAATAACTGCTTTCCTAAGTGTCGACAATACCTCAGACACACTTCATGCGCTCTCACAGGTGCGCACACGTCGTTTTTCTTATGGCGATACGGCCGCCTACATTCACATCACAGAGGCAGTTTATGATGAGAATGTTCCATCAATATCCCTCACTATTGATGTCGATAGTCAGTTCGTTGTCCCTGAGTGCTATATCTATCGCAGTCAAGACTCAACAGACAATTATGTGCATTTGGCTACCATTGACCGTGGGGACTTGTCAAACCGGTATCTCTGCTATACTGATGACAACATCAATCGTGCGGCAAGACGATATGTCTATAAGGTAGGCATTCCCGATCTCTGCTACAATTGGGTCAAAGAATCCGACACGGTGCAGGTACTTCTGCCCGAGGTCCGTAAATCAACGGCTTATTTTCCTAATGTCATTATCTATGGTCATCCCGAATGCGGGCAATTTTGCCCAGCCTATATCTCTGCTATTTCTAGTAATTATCAGCTTGATATATTCACTCGGTGGGGTCAATTGGTCTACCATACCAACCATATTGACGACTGTTGGAGCGGCAACGGTTTCTCCGGTCAACCGCTTCCTCAAGGCACATATGTTTATCGTGCTCGCGTCAGCCATGCCGATGGTACTACCAAGAACTATCACGGTACAGTACTGTTAATCAAATAAAACCGAATCTCACACAGGGATTCAAAAAACCGTAAAAGACCTAAAACAAAACATCACTATAGTATTCCGTTTTATGAAGATTGCTCTTTACGTCCGTTCCATCGAAGAGGCCTACCACCAACAATATCAGCAACTTTGCGATATCCTCCACAACAATGGTGTCGAAACTGAAGAGGTGGCGGATGTCCTACCCGAGAGTCACTACGACTTCCTTTTTTCCATTGGCGGCGATGGTACTCTCCTCAGCTCGGTTCATCTTATCGGTCGCCGCGAAATCCCTGTTATTGGCATCAACTTCGGTCATCTTGGATTTCTTACCACAGCAGGTCGTTTCGATATTGCCACATTGGTAACCGACCTTTTGGCTGGCCGCTACTCTATCGAGTCGCGTACCCTTCTTCACGTCGTTTCCAATCAACCGAACAATCCGCTTGACACTTTTGTGGTTAACGAAGTCAGTGTCCATCGACTCCTTGATGGGGGCACCCTTCTCAGCACCGACCTTTATGTCAACAACGATTTCGTAGCCACCTATGCTGGGGATGGTCTTATTGTGGCCACTCCAACCGGTTCTACCGCCTATTCGCTCAGTTGTGGCGGTCCTATCCTTACACCCGACAGCCATTGCTTTGTCATCACTCCAAACGGTGCCCACAACCTCACTTTGCGTCCCATCATCGTGCCCGAGAGCGCCACGCTACGACTAGTCACTCATGAGCAGAACCAGTGTTTCAGCCTAGGTACCGATTCCCGTCGCCAACTCATGCCTTGTGGCACGGGACTCACCCTCACTTGTGAAGATTTTACCCTCCATTTAGTCCGTCTTCACAACCAAAGTTTCTTCACCTCGATACATCAGAAGTTGGGGTGGAATTTTTGATGGTCCGTAGAACCTGTCAGTCCGTTTACAAATACTGACCGATAGCACTGAAAGCGTCCTCTATATGGTTGATTTGATGACCTGTTGAGCCGACGACTACCGCTATGATATCGAAGCGGACTTCCTCTTCGCGATTATTTTGTATCACGTAGTTGTTGGCCATGCGTATATAGGCGCGTTGCTTATGGCGGTCGACAAATTCTTCGGGATTGCCATAGTCCATGTTGCTGCGGGTCTTTACCTCCACAAACACTATCAAATTTTCTTTGTAGGCTATGATGTCAACTTCGTATCGCCCTTCGCGGTAGTTGGTTTCAAGTATAGCAAAACCTTGTTTTACGAGATGTTGTTGGGCCAGGCTTTCTCCCAACTTGCCTATATCGTTGTGTAGTGCCATAGTACGCGGTGCTGTTGAAAATGCAAAGTTACGGTTTTTTTTTGTACCTTTGCAAAAATATGGTGTGGCGCGAACCCAATAGTCCCTTCGTTCAGTTTGTTGGCCTGCTCTTTCTGCGGGCTCCGATGTTTCGTGTGGCATTGGGTATGGCGTTGGGTATCTTCTTGGGCGAATCATTGCCTACTGTACCTTATTGGTTGCTTCTTCTAGTGGCGGTAATGGGTATCGGTTTGATGGCATCTGCCACATATCTTTTTACATCCCAGTTCCTTTTTACCGCTTCGTTATGGCTTACTTTTACCGCTGTAGGTTGGGTGTTGGTGTACCTTCATGCCCCAGCCGACCCTTTTGCAGGTCAGTCTCAATTGCGCAATATCCACTTTCAAGCACACTTGGTGGAGACACCTCAACAGTCGCCTAAATGCTATAAGGTGACCGCTGAGGTGGACAATCCTTCACATGGTAGAGTTTTGCTTTTCGTGGCCAAGGATTCCCTTGCTGCAAGGTTGAAAGTCGGCGACTGTTTGCAACTCACTACCACGCCACGCCTCCCCAATGGCGAGCAGAACCCTTATCAATTCGACTATCGCCGCTACCTTCGGCATCATGGAATCCTTTGGCAGTGTTATGTGCCACAGGGTGGTTGGCATCTTGTCTCGGTCACCTCTCACCCCATAGGGTTGCGCTACCGCATGTGTAAGTTGCAGCAATATTGGGTAGAGGATATCAAGTCTTTTGCGCTCTCGCCACAACAGCAAGGCATTGCCGAGGCCCTCCTTTTGGGTTGGCGTGGGGATGTTGATGAGTCCACCCAACAATATTTCCGCGATGCTGGTATCACCCATCTGCTTTGTGTGTCGGGGCTTCATGTGGGGGTGTTAGCCCTCTTGGTTAGGGGTGCTCTTTTCTTTTTAGGCCGTCGCCGTTGGCAGCGTATCGTCAAAGGTTCAATTCAGCTGGCGGCTGTCTGGTTCTTTGTATTGCTTACAGGCATGGCTTCTGCCACTCTGCGGGCAGGCGTGATGTTCAGTTTGATGATTTTGGGTGATATGACTAGCCAACGGCCCAACACGCTTAATAATCTTGCTACCTCGGCAGTGCTTATTTTCTGTTTTGCTCCCATGCAACTTTTCGATGTAGGCTTCCAACTCTCCTATGCTGCGGTGTTAGGTATCCTAGCTTGGCATCAGCCATTGAGCAATCTCTTGCCGTGGCTTTCCGAGCATCAGCCCAAACCGTACCTTTGGGCTCTGTCAAAGGTGTGGAACTGGACTTGCCTTTCTACGGCAGCCCAACTAGGCACGTTTCCTTTGGTACTGCATTATTTCCACCAGTTTCCCGTTTATTTTCTTATTGCCAACCTCGCTATTGTCCCATTTGCTGGAGTGTTGTTGGCTACGGTATTGTTGACGGTACTCTCTAGAGGCACTATGTGGGTCACAGCCTTGTTGCGGATGGAATTGGATTTGGTGGATAAACTCACCCGTTGGGTCTCCTCGTTGCCTTCGGCCCTATTGGAAGGGATTTATTGCGACATACCAATGGTGTTGTTTTTGATATTGTTTCTAATCTTTTTCACCATTTGGCTGCGGGGGAAATTCCACCTGGCTTTGCCTGCCATGATGGGGTGCCTACTTTTGGTGGCATTGCATTGGGCGGGGGTTAACCGGCGGGCTGCATATCAACAAGATACGGTGGTCTACCAAAGTGGTAAGCATTTGGCTGTGGAGTGCGTCTATGGGCGTCATAGCTATTTGGTATGCGACTCGGTTATAGCTTGCAACCCTAAACTTATCGACTACCAGCGGTCGGGTTTTCTGTTTCACCGTCGCATCCAGTCCACAACAGTGCTACCTATCAGTGCCGACTATAACGATGGAACTTGCGCCGTTAAGCATCGTTGCATTCTTTTTGGACGGCAGAAAATCTTGGTTATCGACAGCACAAACATCGCTTACTTTCAACCATCCCCATCCTCCTTATCCGAACCCATTGACCTAAACTTTAGTGCTGTTGTAGTTGCCCCACACACTTACCTCGACACCGCTACCCTTCGGGCAGTACTTACTTTTGACACTTTGTACGATCGGTCCCGCCCTAAGTAGTATCTTTGTCTGATATGTTTCTCTTCTTAAGGTAAGCCATTGCTAGCCATTGTGTTCCTTTCTGCTTCGCCTTTGCTCTCTATCGAGGCTTCATCACCTATTTCCGAAACAAGCCTATTGCAAGAATCGCAATGAGGACGATGAGGGTAATACTGTAGAGTTTTGGCCAAATAAGACTGATAATGAGCAACACCCCCAGGATAGCCATAAGTTTGATGATAATCTGTTTACCTTCTGGGAGAGTACTCATGGCAAACCTCAGTTTGGCGGTAAAACCGTGCCAACTTGTCAGTATCTTCTGCCATTGGTGACGGAGGAGACCTATCTTCTTTCCATTGCCATCAACAGTCTCGGCCTTGACATTAGCCAATTTCTTTACGCGCACATCAATGGTCTTGCGGTGCGTCTTGCCTTGGGTAGTAACTGCAATGGTCATGTGCGTCTTGCCTTTGGATCGGTTGAGCCGGAATCGTTTGCTACCGCTAGTTTCCAACGGAATCTCTGTGGTGCGGAATCCGTTGTCGATAGTTAACGTCACATTCTCGGCCCCCTCACACTGCCAATTAATCTCAACTACCTCCCCCTCAGTCACGCAGCAGCGGTCTGTCTTAAAAATCATGCGTTGTTTATCCATACAACTGTAGGTACGACAAAAAGAATGCCAAAGCAATGCATCCCTTGGCAACGCTTCTCCTTCGGGCGCACTAAACGCAGAGAGTAACTTACTGGATTATAGATCTATCTTTAGATCCTCAGTATCGAAAATGAAAACGTGGCCGAAAATGCCAAATGAGACAGGCACCGCCTCACCACTAAGGTCGTGTATTCTGCCAATGCTGAAGATGCCGTAACCGTGGACTGTGAGCAGGTGGTCTAGTATCTCATCCACAAACATCGTTGCAAACAAGTCCACCGTGGACCCAAATTCGTCTTGGGAGTCTTCTTCCCCAAGGATATTCTCGGTGGCGACTTCTAAAATAGCTTGCCCGTGGTCGTCTACCGAAGGGCACGTCATTACCATGAGAATCAGCATTAGTAGGGTGGCTATCACCCATATGCCCCAATTGTGTTTCTTTTTCTGCGCTGGGGAGGATGAGGTCACTGGGGAGGCAACTCCGGGTTGAGTATTAGAGGTTGAGGATGAATTGTGAGTTTCTTCAGCCGTAGGCTTTTCTTGATTTTGGTATGTGTCAGGCATATTCACGCTTCAATTGGTTTGTACTTCAAACGGATTTTGTAAATTCATTTTCAATCGTCCAAGCGGGTAAAACGCCTTTACCTCACTTTGCCGACAGGCTTTTCGGTTTGCAAAAGTACAACTAATTTTCCAATTGATTAATGTATGATGAAAGAAATTTTTTGTGCATACGAAAGGTTCTGTGTGTACGAACCAAGCCTCATACAAAAAGTCCCATGCTTGTTGTGCAGGATTCGTTCATGGATTCGAGGGGGGGCAGAAACACTGTAGTTGTCCCGCAGAGGCCCCGCGACTTAACCCCACGATGACAATAGGGGGTAATGGGTGATATTTGGGTGGCGTATATGAAAGCTAGTCTTTTTATTTACCTTTTGTTTTCTTTTCTTCAACTCTTCTTTTGCTTATTATTTACCTAACCTAAACAAAAGGTAAAAGAAACGTAAAAGAAACCTAAACAAAAGGTAAACAAAAAGACGAACCTACATATACCTCACTATTACCCTTTAAGGGCTCCAAGACGGCTGCATGTTGCTGTTGAATAAAGCTCTGTTGCTAATGTATGTGTCAGCACAAGGGGTAGGGGAGAGGAGGGAGGAGAACAAGCAACTGTGGCAGGTTCGCATAAGCCATAGGGAAACAGGGGATGACGATGATGTGTATTTTTAACCTTATCAGGTTGTGTAATGTCAGATTATTTTTGTACATTTGCCCTTTCAAAATAATGTGCCAGGTAGGCGCATTAATCTGAAATATTGTTTATTATCAATAAGTTGTATAGATAAGTTTATAAAACATTTACTACGATGAAAAGAATTCTGATAGTTGGTGCCGGCGGACAGATTGGTTCCGAGCTGACCCGTAACCTGAGAGACATCTATGGTGACAACAATGTAGTGTGTAGCGACCTTCGCCCTTTGAAGGGTGCCGACTATGAACGCGGACCCATCGAGCGCATCGATTCCACGCAGGTGATGCAGGTTGCCGCTGCCGTAAAGAAGTACAACATCGACACCATTTATAATCTGGCTGCCATTCTGAGTGCTACTGCGGAGCTGAATCCTATGTTAGGTTGGAACGTGGGCATAGGTTCTTTGGTGAATTGCTTGGAGGTGGCGCGTCTTTTTGGATGTGCAGTTTTCACTCCAAGCAGCATTGGCGCTTTTGGCCCTAGCACCCCTCACCAAAATACACCTCAGGACACAATCCAACGCCCCAATACTATCTATGGCGTTACCAAAGTCACTGGTGAGTTGCTGAGCGACTACTACTTCACCCGCTTTGGGGTGGACACCCGTTCAGTCCGTTTCCCTGGGCTGATTAGCCATTTGACTTTGCCCGGCGGTGGCACCACAGATTATGCAGTAGAAATCTACTATGCGGCTGTCAAGGGCGAAAAATTTGTATGCCCACTGAAGAAGGGTACCTATATGGATATGATGTACATGCCTGATGCACAGAAGGCCATGATCGACATTATGGAAGCAGACCCCAGCAAACTGGTGCATCGCAACAGCTTTAATGTTACCTCCATGAGTTTCGACCCCGAGATTATCTATACCGAAATCAAGAAGCATTACCCCAACTTTGAGATGGTCTACGAACCCGAGCCTATCAAGCAGGCTATTGCCGACAGCTGGCCCGACAAGATGGACGACAGTTGCGCCCGTAACGAGTGGGGCTGGAAGCCGCAGTACGATCTCGAAAAGATGACGGTTGATATGATTGACAACCTCAAGAAGAAGTTGCTCTAAAAGGCAGAAAAGGCGTAGGTCGGTCCATTCCTTCCCTTTGACTCCGTTCGCTCCATTGTCGCAAATGAAGGAATAGAAGCTGAGAAGGAATGGATTTTTTATTAGAATCATTAACAAAATCACATTCGATATGAAGAAGTTATTTGCATTTGGACTTTTGGCCGCTGTGCTGATGGCAGGCTATACCGCATCGGCTTGCACCAATTTCCTTTTCACCAAAGGCGCTACCAAGGACGGCAGCACCATGATTACTTATGCAGCAGACAGCCACACCCTTTATGGTGAACTTTACTATCGCAAGGCTGCTGATTATCCGGAAGGCACCATGTTCATGCTAGTGGATTGGGACAGTGGTAGAAAGCTTTTTGAAATTCCACAGGTAGCCCACACCTACAGTGTGGTGGGCAACATGAACGAGCATCAGTTAGCCATTGGCGAGACCACTTATGGTGGCCGAGAAGAATGTTGGAAAGACCAGGTGAAAGGCATCGACTATGGTTCGCTTATCTATGTCACCTTGCAGCGCGCCAAGAATGCCCGCGAGGCTATCTATTGGATGACCAAGATGGTGGCTGACTATGGCTATTGTAGCGAGGGAGAGAGTTTTTCCATCTGCGATCCGAATGAAGTTTGGATTCTCGAACTTATCGGTAAACGCGCCACTCCTGTCAAGGCCGATGTTGCCAAGAAACTTAAATACAAGTATGCCGATGGTGCCGTTTGGGTAGCCCGTCGTATTCCAGATGGCTATGTGAGCGGTCATGCCAATCAGGCTCGTATCACCCAATTCCCTCAGGAAGTCGGCAAATTCAAGAAAGCCAAGGGCAAAGGTCTCCATACTACCATTAGTAGCAATCATATTGACTACATCTATGAGCCCGAGGTGGAATGCGTATATGCTGCCGATGTGGTGACCTACGCCCGCGCCTGTGGTTGGTTCGATGGAAAGGATGCCGACTTCAGCTTCTGCGACACTTACGCTCCGTTGACTTTTAGTGGCATACGCGGATGCGATGCACGCGTTTATGCCATGTTCAATCGTGTGAACAAAAATATGGGCAAATATGAAAAATACGCTCTTGGCGATGCCAATGCAGAGCGGATGCCCCTATGGATTCTCCCCGACCACAAGTTGGATGTATATGAAGTGATGAACCTGATGCGGGATCACTATGAGGGCACTGCTATGGATATGTCCAAAGATAAAGGTGCCGGTCCGTTTGCTTGCCCCTACCGTTGGCGCCCTATGGGATTTGAGTTGAATGGTCAAAAATATGTTCACGAACGCGCCACTTCCACACAGCAGACGGGCTTCAGCTTCGTAGCCCAATGCCGCGGTTGGTTGCCCAGTAAAATTGGTGGTATCCTGTGGTTCGGTGTTGATGACACCTACAGCACAGTCTATTGCCCCATGTACTGCGGTATCACCAACATTCCCGAGTGTTTCCGCGAGGGCAATGGCGACATGCTCACCTATAGCGAGACTTCTGCTTTTTGGCTGTTCAACCGTGTGACCAATTTCGTCTATAGCCGTTACAGCGACATGATTCGGGACTTGCAGAAAGTGCAGAGTAGATTGGAAAAAAGCTATATCATGGAAGTGGGCCGCTTTGATGAAAAGGTCCAAAAAACTGTTGATAACGATGAGACTTTGACCCAACATCTGAACGATTTTTCCAATCGCATGGCTGACCGCATGATGAAGGAATGGAATAAACTGGACCGCTATTTGTTGGTAAAGTACATCGATGGCAATATCAAAAAAGAAAAAGATGGTAAATTTGAGCGTACGGAGACCGGCAACGCTGTCTTCCCCGAACAGCCCAAATACCCCGAGTGGTTCTACAAGATGATTGTGGAAGACCATGGTGAGATTATTCGCGAGAGATAACGTCAATGAACAGCATTAGGAAATACCTTACGCCCGTCAACCCCGACGATCTGGGCTACTACCCCTCGGAATATGCCATGACCTTGGGTAGCAAGATTGTGGCATATACTCCAGACGCGGATTTGCCTATCATTCCCGAGGGCGGTTTGGTGCTATTGGGTGTGGAGGAGGACCGAGGAGCCCTCAATAATGCCGGTTGCGCTAGCGCCCCCAACGAAATTCGTCGGTATCTCTATCAGTTGGCACTCCCCACCGAGAGTACGAAAGTTGTAGACTGCGGAAATATCCTCATCGGCCAAATGGTGGAAGATACGTATTATGCTGTAAGTGAGGTTGTAGAAGCCATTCTGGACAAGGGTAATACACTTATCCTACTAGGCGGAAGTCAAGACTTGACATATGCTATCTACAAAGGTTACGAAAAGGCCAACCGCATTATGAACATTGCTACCATCGATCCGCGCTTCGACTTGGAAAATACCGACGAACCCACTTCCAGGTCATGGCTGAGAAACATCATTATGCAGGCTCCGAATTATCTCTTTCTCCATTCCAACATAGGTTACCAAACTTACTATGTGGGGCAACCTTATATCAAACTGATGGACGAGCTGAAGTTCGACGCTTACCGTCTTGGCGAAGTTCAGCACGATATGGAGCGTGCCGAGGCCTTGATTCGCAATGCCGACCTCCTTTCGGTGGATATTGGCGCGATCCGCCAAAGCGATGCTCCAGGCAACGGTTATCCGTCTCCCCATGGATTCTATGGTGAAGAATACTGTCAGATGATGCGTTTTGCCGGCATGAGTGACAAGACAAATTGCTTGGGTATATTTGAATATAATCCCATGTTTGACAACCATGGGCAGACCGCCAGCATGTTGGCTCAAGGCATTTGGTACTTCATTGAGGGCTTCTATAACCGCAAGCACGACGATCCGCGGCTCAATCCACAGAACTACAAGCACCTCATCGTACAGTCGAGGGAACAAGGCCTTGATATTGATTTCTATAAGAGCAAGTTGAGCGATCGTTGGTGGATAAAGGTGCCTTGCGAGAAAGAAGACCTTCGCGAGATCTATTCCGACAAATTGATGCTTCCCTGCACATATTCCGACTACCAGATGTGTATGCAAGGGGAGTTGCCAACCATATGGTGGCGCTATTTCAAACGACTGAATAGTTAGGTAGTTTGGAGTAGGAGAGAACAGAAAAGCCCGGCAGTGATGTCGGGCTTTTTCAAACTAGTTGAGATAAACTTTAATATTTGCGTCTCCAATGCGGATATTTTGAAAACACCTTGCATATTGGAGAATATTCTGCACAACTTGAGGCGAAGGTTGTACAACCGTGCTTGCAGATCCAGAAGATGTACTTGTGCTGTTGTTAGATTCATAGCCCTGCATTATACGCGCTTTTAAGTTGAACATATTGGTTATCTCGCAATTCCACCAAAGGAATCACCTGCATAAACTCAAACTTGACTAGTTTATTGTGCACGGAGTGTTAATTAACACTTGTCGGTGCGAAATTTGCAAGCTGAATACAGCCAACTAAGCAATGAATTTTACCAAATGCCGCACAGCGCGTAATAGAGAGGCTCTGAACCTCAGAATTCGATATACATGTTATGCTCCTCGGCCAAACGGCGGAGGTTGATAATGGCATAACGCATACGACCCAAAGCGGTATTGATGCTGACACCTGTGCGGGCGGCAATATCCTTAAAGTCGCATTTGCCGTAATGGCGCAAGATAACCACACGACGTTGCTCGGGAGGGAGCATACGCACCAACTTGCGAATATTACGGTTAGTTTGCTGACGCATGATGTTCTGCTCCACATTTGCATCATGGAGTTTAAGCGTATCTACTATATCGCAGTCGGGACGATTGGGAACTATAGGCATCTTGTTGTTGCGGCGAAAATAGTCAACAATCAGATTGTGCGCAATGCGCATCACCCAATGGATGAATTTATTCTCGTCCTTGTAGATGCCGGTGTTGATTGTAGCAACAACCTTGAAGAAGGTATCTTGAAAAATATCATCGGCTACATCTTTGTCCTTTACGACAGAAAATATATAGCCATAAACCTTCGCCTGATAACGGGAGAGAAGCACCTCAAAACAAGCACAGTCGCCATTCTTATAACCTAATATCAATTCGTTGTCGCTGAGCGTGTTCAATGATACATCAGCCATTTTTTCGTTTTTTTGGGGGTTAACTGATAGTATTGTTTCGATAGTACCCGTGTTAGTCTTTACTAGATTTCAGTTTGCAAAGGTACGTATTTTTTTTCACTCAAAAAACTTTTCTATATATTTTTTGTTTTTTTAGTAAGTGAGAAGTCAAAAACATTTTTCTGTTCACAACATTCTCATACCTCCAATCGCTGTCCCGCCAACAATCCGCAGGCGGCCATAATATCCTCTCCGCGTGAAGTGCGGATGGTGCAAGTTACGCCATGGCTGTTCAAGTAGTCTCTGAAGCGTTCCATTGTATTGGTGGTGGATGTTTTGAAATGAGTGTTGGGGGAGGAGTGAAAGCGGATTAGGTTGACGCGACATCGAAGACCATTCAATAACCGCACCAGTTCGGCAGCATGTCGCGTATCATCATTGAGACCGCTGAACATGGTGTACTCGAATGATATTCTCCGTTGGCCGTTCCAATTATACTGTTGCAGCATCGACACCACCTCGGCAATAGGATACGCTTTCTGCATGGGCATGATTTCCAATCGTTCGGCAGCAAAAGGATTGTGTAGGCTAACAGCCACATGACATTGACTCTCATTAAGGAAACGGCGCAAACCTGGGATGAGCCCTACACTAGAAACCGTAATGCGGTGAGGACTCCAGCCCAGTCCCCACCCAGCAACAAGCACTTCGGTGCTACGGAGCACATTGTCAAGGTTATCCATTGGTTCGCCCATACCCATATAAACAATATTTGTAAGGCGGTCGAACTCTGGAATGGACAGAATCTGGTTCAAAATCTCAGAGGCGTTCAGGCTTCCATGGAATCCGTGTTGCCCTGTTACGCAAAATTGGCATCCCATTTTGCACCCCATTTGACAGGAGACGCACAATGTGCTACGATCCCCGTCGGGAATAAATACTGCCTCAACATACTGTTGCCTGTTGTCGATGGTGGATGCGCATTCAAAGAGGTATTTTTTTGTACCGTCTTTGGAAACCTGACATCCCACAGGAGCGTGGCGACTAATGAATACAATCGCATTTAGCCTAGCACGTGCTTTGAGCGAGAGGTTGGTCATGGCATCGATATTGTCGACGTGTTTTGCATAGAGCCAATCGCACATCTGCTTTGCAGCGAATTTAGGCATTCCTTCATTGCTACAAAGCTGCTGCAATTCAGCTAGAGACATCCCAAGTAAATTGGTTTTCATAACCGCGTTGCATTAAAAGTCGTAATATGGTTCCTCTTCTAGAACCTCCTGTTGAAACTTCGCACAGTCAAGTTCCACATCCAACGGAACATTTGGGCGCTCGAAATCGCCTCGCGGGAACTTAAGAGATTTGTCGCTGTAGATGCTACGCATATAATGGCCAAAGATAGGTAGTGCCTGCGCGGCTCCCTGCCCGTAAGTCATGTTGCGGAAATGGATGCTGCGCACCTCTCCACCTGTCCATATGGCGGTGGCGAGTTTGGGTGTGATCCCTACAAACCAGCAGTCGGAGTTGTTCTGGGTGGTGCCAGTCTTGCCGGCAATGGCACTACTGAAGTCGTTGAGATGATATTTATAGTTTAGGCGCACACCCGTGCCACTTTGCACAACCCCTTTCATCAGTTCAATCATCATGTAGGCAGTACGCTCGCTGATGGCTTCATGACGTTCTGGCGTAAAGCGGTCGAGGACAGTTCCTTTGCTGTCTTCAATACGGGTAATGAAGATGGGTTCGACATATTCTCCTTTGTTGGCAAAGGTGGCCATAGCTCCAGCCATCTCGTATACTGTAATTTCGGGTGTGCCTACACAGATGGCAGGAACCGCCTCAATATCACTCGTGACCCCCATCTTGCGGGCAATGCTGATTACCTGTTCGGGAGAACCCTGTTTCATTAAATAGGCCGACACCCAGTTGACGGAATGGGCCAATGCCCATTTTAGGGTAACCATTTGATTCTCACGCTCGTCTGTGGAGTTCTTCGGGCACCAGTCCGGTTGTCCCCATTGTTCGAAACAGACCTGCGCGTTGGGCACTTCGGTACATGGGTACATGCCCAAATCCTGTAGTGCCATCGTATAGACAAACGGTTTGAAAGTAGAGCCTACTTGACGGTGACTCATTACATTGTCGTATTTAAAATAGCGGTAATTGATTCCGCCCACATAAGCCTTCACATAACCTGTGCCGGGCTCCACAGACATCATGCCGACATTGAGAAATTTCTTGTAGTATAGCAATGAGTCCCAAGGCGACATCAAGGTGTCGATATTCCCTTTCCAAGAAAAGACTTTCATTTTTACCTTTTCCTTGAAGATGGCACGAATCTCCTTATCGCTTCTGCCTTGGTTGTGGTGCAACTGGTAGTAGCGGTCGGAATTTTTCATGGCCTGCACTAAAATCTTTTCCTGCTGTGTAGCATCAATGTCGCAGAAAGGGTTGCCCTTGCGGGCACGCAACTCACGGTTGAACTGGGGTTGTACCTCTGTGCTCATGTGCTCTTTCACCGCAGCTTCGGCATAACGCTGCATGCGGGAGTCGATAGTGGTGATGATACGGAGTCCGTCCTTATGGACATCGTAGTGCTCGCCATCGCTTTTGCGATGGTGCTTACACCAGTCCTTCATATAGTTGCGGATATATTCACGCAGGTAAGTTGCTAAGCCATCGTTGTGGCTTTGAGGTGTGTAGTTCGAAACATCCAATGGCTCTTCAAGGTATTTCTCATATTCCTCATCGTCAATATAGTTATATTTGTGCATCTGAGAAAGCACCGTGTTGCGACGTGCCAATGAATTATCGGGATGCAGAATTGGGCTGTAGGCTGTAGGCGCTTTTAGCAATCCCACCAAGGTGGCCGCCTCTGTTACTGTCAAGTCGGCAGGGGATTTGTCGAAGAAGGTTTTGGAAGCCGTTTTGATGCCGAAGGAGTTACTCCCAAAGTCTACCGTATTGAAATACATGGCAATGATTTCCTGTTTCGAGTAGTTGTGCTCCAATTTTACTGCCACTACCCACTCTTTAAACTTTGAAAAAACGGTACCAATTTTGCCTTTGTGTTCACGAGGGAACAGGTTTTTGGCCAGTTGTTGGGTAATGGTGCTACCGCCACCGCTGCTACTGTGCCGGCCAATCAGAGTCTTGAAGAAAACACGGAAAAGACTGCGCGGGTCGATGCCCGAATGTTTATAGAAGCGCACATCCTCCGTGGCTATCAATGCGTTGACCAAATTAGGCGACAGTTCGCTATAATTGACATTGGACCTGTTTTCCACTCCAATGAAACCCAATATTTCGCCATCGGCCGAGATTACTTCGGTGGCCTGATTGCTCTTTGGATTCTCCAATTCTTCAAACGAAGGCATAAAGCCTAGCCACCCCAACGACAACAAGGTGAAAAAGAGAAAGACAACAATCCAAAAGCCCGCGAAAATCCTCCATGCAATACGGATTTTGCCAACACTCTGTATTTTTTGTTTCTTTGCCATATTGATTGATATTAGGTGTCCAAAATATCCCTACTGCTATTGACCGATACGTTCTATCCGTAGCCCAACACTCTTTAACCCCACAACATTGGTGTCGCGCATACCGTGGCCAATTTCAAAGTGATAATTACCGGAATTGGGGAAGATAACGTGGCGGCGGAAAACGAAACGGCTGTCGACATAACGACCGGTACGTTTGCCGTACCAGTGGCCTGCAACATCGGCCAAAGGGCACTCCAACGTATCATACGCTACACTTCCGTCGGGGAAAGTGGTGTTGATGAAGAAGAAAGTGTTGGCCTTGGGATAATGTACGCTGTTGCGCACATCTATGTAAAAATCGTATATCTGCAATGTGTCGTTCACCTCAACATCATATTTTAGATAGTCGTTCAAGTTCCACCCCGACTCGTCTACATCGCGTTCTACGGCATAAAAGACCTTTTTGTCGCAACTCTGCATCAGTAGGGGCAGACAGAACATTAATATCAGAATTTTATATTTTGGCATATTGTGTTCTTTAAAGAAAGTATAGAGGTCTCCTATTCGTGTCTATCCTTATTGCTGCTACGGCGAGCATTGTTGCGGGCACCGCTATGTCGATTGCTGCCTGAGCGTTGCGATTGGTCGTTCGGCCGCTGTCGTTGCTCTTCACGAGGTGGAGTGTTGCGATGCTGACGTTGTTCCTCGCGCCTTTGGCCTCCGCTACGTGGGCGCTGTTCGCCGCGTAGCCGTTCGCCACGTTCGCCACCACGTTGGCGCTCCCCGCTTTTACGATCTCCGCCCCTGCGGTCGCGGTGCTCGTCTTTGTGCTCTTCTGTCGCATCCGCAATAGCTTCATTGTCAACCGAGTCGTCGGACATCCGGCGTAGTTCGCGCTCAAACTCGGCAGCATTGGTCTCTTGGGCTAGGGCTGCTGTCGACATCAGTTCCACTTGGAAATCCTCTAGCTTTTCAGGGTATTCCTGTTTGTGGTTCATCTCAATGATTTTTTTTACGCTTTCTGCGGGAATGGCGTATAGTTCGCTCTCCCCTTCATAGGCGTACCACATAATACCGCGGAAGACATCGGTTTTTTTATACAGAGCCAATCCTTTTTGGAATCGGATGGGCGTATTGGCCGGTGGAAATTTTTTCAGAGCATCGGCATACACTTCACACTCAAAGTTGAGGCAGCATTTCAGTTTACCACATTGGCCTGCCAGTTTTTGTGGATTGGGCAAAATCTGCTGGACTTTGGCTGCACTAGTGGTTACCGATCTGAAATTGGTCAGCCAAGTGCTGCAGCAGAGTTCCCTGCCACAAGTGCCCAAACCACCCACCTTACCGGCCTCCTGCCGCACGCCAATCTGTTTCATTTCGATACGTACGTGAAATTCCTCGGCTAGCACTTTAATCAATTGGCGGAAGTCAACCCGGTCGTCGGCAGTGTAATAGAAGGTAGCTTTTGAGTCATCGCCTTGGTACTCAACATCGTTCACCTTCATCTCCAGATGCAACCGTTGGGTAATCTGACGGGTTTTCAGCAAGGCGTTATGTTCGTTTTTTAAGCTTTCGGCCCAACGTTCAATATCAGTGCTTTTGGCCCGACGAAACAGTTTTTTTATATTCTCTCCATTGGGGTCGACGTGGTGTTTTTCCATTTGAATACGGCACACCTCACCAGTGAGACTAACAATGCCAATGTCGTGGCCGGGCATGCCTTCAACAGCCACAACATCGCCTTCTGTTACATCCAAGCCATCTGGCAGGCGGTAGAAATCCTTACGATTGTTTTTGAAGCGTACCTCCACGCAGTCAAAGGGGGTAATGCCCGGTTGGCGGATGCCTTTCATCCAGTTGATGGAAGTTACCTTACTGCAACTGTGTGTTTCTATATCGCTTACAGTCTCGTAGGAACGTGGGCAATTGTGGCAACCGCGGCTGAGAAAGATGCTTTCGTCGTATTTTACCCACGGCAGTGTGGGGTCTGGATCCAAGTAGGGGTCGATGGAATTTTCTGGAGCTACAAACTCGCCAAAGACATCGGTTTTATCGTTACTTTTCTTCTCCTTCTTATCGCGTTCCTTTTCACGTCGGTCACGGATAAAGGCCTCCATCTCTTCAGCTGTGGCCACGTTGTCATCATCGGACATATCGGTTGCAAGCTCCACGGAAGCAACTTCCTGCTCCGATATATTTTGTTGTTTCTGTTTTTCTTCGGGTTGTTTCTTCTCCAAATCTTGCTGCTCTTTCATAGACTAAAAATATATGTTGTAGGCCGTTCCTAGACGGCCGTTGCGAATAAGGCTATTTACTTGTTCTTGATTAGTTTGCTCATTGTGAATGAGAGTTGCATAAAGCTTATCTTGGCGTAGGCATTGCGTTCAATGGCGTAGATGGTATCGGTAATGGCATCGTTCATTTTTTCCACATTGCGGGGAGTAATCATGGGGGGAAAAAAATTGTTGAATTTTTCGTCACCAAACTCTAGTTCACCAGGCAATGCAATGCCGGCAGCGGTTTTTAGGAAGCAGGCGCGGATAGCTTCCTGCGAGTACTGCAGAAACTGCTTCTGTTGCTCACGCCCCAATGCATGGGTCTGGTCCACCCACGCCGAAAGGGCCTGCATGTTCAGCTTGAAAAGCAGTCGCATCCACAACACGAACATCTTGCCAAAAGCGGCCTTTTTCTCTGCCGAAAATCCACTAGCAGTGTTTGGCACAACCACTGTTTGAACACGCGAGATGATGGTGGAGAGTATTTTGTCGCGATTCTCGCACACTAGCAGAATCAAAGTACCCTCGCTCGGCTCCTCTAGGGTTTTCAGCAGTTCATTGGCGGCAGGGGCATTCAAGCGCTCCGCTAGCCAAATAATAAGCACCTTATATCCACCCTCATAAGATTTCAGAGCCAGAGTCTTTACAATATTATCCGCATCACGCTCCCGGATAAGTCCCTGTTTGTTGGCAATGTCTAGCAACTCATACCATTGGTCCTCCGTGCCGCATTGGTTGAACCTATTTAGGAATTCACGAAATTCCTCCTGGAAGGCTTCGGCACATACCTTAGTGCCTTTTACTGTGTCGGTGGCATTGCTAGGGAAAACCAAATGAAGGTCGGGGTGAATCAATTGGCGATATTTTCGGCAGTTGGGGCACTCTCCGCAGGAGTCGGCCCGCAAGGGTGAGCCTGCTGGGTAATGCTGTCGGTTGCTGCAGTTGAGGTATTGGGCATACGCAATGGCTAACGCCAAACTGCCGCTAGCGGTGGGCCCAAGGAACATTTGGGCGTGGCTTACGCGACCCGAATCAATAATTTCGGTCAAGTGATTTATTAGAACGTGCTGACCTTCAATATCTTTAAACTGCATTATTCATGAGGATTAAACTACAAATATATAAAAAAATATTCACGTATTGCATTTTTGAACAATAATGCCCTTACCCTCGGCAACCGTCCATTCATGACCTACTAACGCTTCCAATCTCTCTCAAAGGGACTATATCTTGCTCAATATTATTCCACTAGCACCTGTTTGTGCCCTTACCCCAAAAACAGTGGAAATGTTCTCTGGGGTAAGCCCTTCGTGAATGGGACCTTGAAAGAGCACATGCCCTCTGTACAGCAACAGAAGTTTGTTGCAATATTGCAGGGCCATGTTCAAATCGTGTAGCACTATCACCACAGTCTTGTGTTCCTTGCGGTTGATGGTGCGCAAGAGGTCGAGAATGTCGAACTGGTGCGAGATGTCAAGGTTGGAAATAGGCTCGTCTAGCAACATGATAGGGGTTTGTTGTGCAAGTGCCCTTGCCAGCATCACGCGTTGCAGTTCCCCTCCGCTCATTTGGTCAGGTTTGGAAAAACGCAATTGCCAGGTATTGGTCTGCCGCATACACTCCTCCACAATCTTCCAATCACTCTCCGACTCGTTCTGTAGGTGGTGCTGATAGGGGTTGCGCCCCATCAGTACAGTTTCAAAGGCCGAAAATTCAAAATCGGTTTGTTGGTGTTGCTTGACAAAGGACATCTTTTGGGCCAGTTCGCGGGCTTTATAGTGGCGTACAGGCGTGCCGTCCACCAGTACATCCCCTTCCTGCGGGAGTAACATACCCGATATTAACCGCAATAGGGTGGTTTTGCCACTTCCGTTGGCACCCATTACAGCGTAGAACCCACCCTCCTCAATATCAAAATTGAGATGCTCCAGCACTGGTTTTTGTGCATATCCGTAGGTCAGGTTCTTTACTTCTATCATGGTTTGTATGGCTATTTGTTGGGTTTTAGTACGTCTTTTTGTTTTTGTACAGCAGATATATGAAAAGTGGGGCACCCACCAATGCAGTAAGGCAACCTACGGGCAACTCGGCGGGTATCATCAAGGTGCGTGCCAAGGTGTCGCAAAGTAGCAGAAATGTGCCACCCACCAACACCGAAAGCGGCACCACCTTGCGGTTGTCGGGGCCTACTACCAGGCGGACGCAATGAGGCACAACCAACCCCACAAAGCCTATCACGCCACAGGTCGACACGCAGAAAGCCACCATTAGGGTAGTCACTAGCAGTAGCCGTTTCTTCACTTTTTCCACTTCCACACCCAGGCTTTTGGCAGTCTCGCTATCTGTCAGCAACAGGTTGAGGTCGCGGCCATGGTAAATCACCACGGCCGTGCCCAATGCTGCTACCGGTGCCACAAAAGCCACGTCCGTCCAGGTGGCTGAGGCAAAGCTACCCATAGTCCAAAAAATGATGCTGTCCATTTTATCCTGGTGCAGTACCATCAGAAAGGAGATGATGGCGGATATGAGAAAGGTAATGCAAACCCCTGTGAGCAACAAGGTGGTGATGTGCATACGGTTGCCCATAGAAGCAATGCGGTAGATGACAACGATGGTAAGGATGCCGCTAACAAGGGCGCAAGTGCCTATACCCAGCAGAAATGTCTGCACCCCTAGTAATATAGCTATGGCAGCGCCTAGCGATGCCCCCGAGGAAATCCCCAGCACATAGGGGTCGGTTAGCGGATTACGAAAAATCGATTGGTATGTGGCTCCGCATACCGACAATACCGCCCCCACAAGCACTGCCAAGATGATACGCGGCAACCGCAGATTCCAAAAGATGGGCGATTGCCACATCTGCTCCCATGTGAAATGCACTGCCCCCATCATGGCGCTACCTACCATTGCACCGGCAAGTACTAGCACCAGCACCGCATACCACGGACCCACTTTCCTTACCGGTTTCTCTTTACGCATATTGCTTTCTTTTTAAAATGCCCTGACTTTCCGAAACTTTTTAAAATGCCCTGACTTTCCGAAACTTTCCTGTTTGTTTTTGTTGCATCAGGCATGGCATCACAAGCTTCTCTAGAAAACGTTGTTTGCGCCCGTTTTATTGCCTTGGAAAGCGATTTTTGTGTGCTGGGCTGGTCGCTACCAACCCAGATTGCAATCTAAACCTGTGAACACTCGCCTGGGTGGACTTCCTTATAAGAACGGGTTGGGTATATGCTTGGCATAAAAAACACGGCAAGTAATGTACTTGCCGTGTAGAGGGAGGTGGTCCAAGAGTCGAAGTTCCAATTCTATCGAGATGTGTCGCTGGAGGGGCTTTTGAAAGTTATAATCTGTGCCCGGGAATGCTCCAATTTGTCAAGTGCAAGGCCGTAAGTACGCATCAGGTAGGCGTTGCATTCGTCGAGGGTGTGCTGCCGATGCAACTCTCCGAAGTTCAGTTTGATAGGTATCTTACAGTTCAGTCCCTCATCGGGGAGCACAGGGGCGTTGTATTGTAGGCGAATCTCTTCAATCAGTTCTTCAAGGGTGCTGTTAGCGCCTTTCTGCTCGGTCAAGAGCAGGTTCTCATCTTCCAAACTTAGCAATATTTTGCTTTCGTAGGTTGTGTCGATGTGGAGGAATCCGTTGCTTTCCAAAGCCTTGATGGCAGATTGGTAGTCTATCGGTGCGCCAGGATCCTGCGGAGTAATGCGCAACGTGTAATTGCTACTGTGGGCTTGTCCTTCTCGGAGCACTCTATAGAAAGTTTTCTGCTCCATAGGGTTATCGCCTGAATGTTGCTCGATGGCCATTGTATATGCGATGAGCGTCATGTCGCCTTTTATTACCTTACCACTGTCTTGTTCGGAGATGACATCGTATGTCGATCCGAAGAGTGGGCTAATCTTTAGGTTGCAGGAGTCTGTTGATATCCGTATGGGAATCAACAATAAGGAAAATGCCAAAAGGTTGTTGATGCCGTGCGCTCCACAAGCCCACCAAAAACTGTACCTCACGCAGAGGTAAGTGCATAGCAGGGCAAGTCCAGCCATTTGTGTTATGCACAAAAGACCTTGGACTGTGAAACCACAACCCTTTAGGTGCAAGAGCGAGAACACGGCCACCGTTACTATCGTCATTGCAACGAACTTTTTCTTCTCCTTTAGGAATATGAAAATCGCAAGTAGCATCGCTAATACTGCCAAAGCTACATACCATGTGGTTGTGATAAAATAGACAAGGACAGGGATGAGTATAATGTCGATAATATACGCCACCTTTTTGTCCCTCCCCCAAAAACGGAAAGCAAACTCTTCTAGCAGAGGGATAATAAAAATGATTATCAAGGCACTGATAATGACGCCAAACCCAAAAATGCCTGCAATACCTTGGTCGACGGTATTCACCACACCGCACAAGCCAAGGATAAGGTTGACAACAATCGCGATAACAAATAACCCCAACCCAAGCCAAAGGAGAATGGCCAAGTTGTTTGAATTGTTCTTTTTATCCATAGTAGTTGATTTTAATGTGAGTGATTTGCTATTGAACTATAAATTATGTAACCTTGCCTCTATTAGTTATTTGCACCAATAATCGAAATGGTTGCAGTAATCGCTGGTGTGATTGAATTGCGGGTCGCAACTACAATCAACGCCACCACTATATATTTTGGGCAAACAGTGGTGATATTTACAAGATTGGGCAAAATCCTTTTTTGAATTCTCACACTTGATGTATTGTACACCTTCGTAGATTGTCACAGCTAGACAAGCAGCTGCATAGATGACCACCGGTGCAATTTTGGCATCCGCATTACCATGTGTTTCCATCAATTTTATGAAGTTCACACCTTGCGGAAAAATCATGGAAATTTGGACGGTAGAATCATTGTCTGCCATGATGGAAAATGTCGTATTACATCCGTTGGAGGTAACATGTCTCAAATAAACGTCCGAACCGCTAGTGTATTCAACGTAGATGGTGTTGCTATCTACTACAGAGATGGATTGAATCGCAGAGTCGGGAGATTCGGAAAAAACGTCTATATCGAAAAAGAAATCACCATCACGAAAACTTCTCCAATTCCAAAGGCAGCTATCCAAGTCCTTAAGATAGTAGTAGTCATCATCGCCACAGTTGGAAATGTGGATACTGAGAAGAGTATTCGCATTGGAATCTGTTTCGATTTGTGCAGAACCGTCTTTTGACGATAGCGTGTCGGGTTCCGATTCTTTGTTGCAAGCGACTGTCAGCATGGCGCTTATAGTCCCAAGCACAATGGCTAAGAAGATAACATTTTTCTTGTTCATTTTGTTTGTTATTATTAATTGTTGGGGAGTTCTAGAATTCATCTTTGGCAACTAGGGCGAGCAGAACTCCTTTACTCGCTAGGTTGCCTATTTGGTTTAGGTTGCAAGGTTACATTCTTTTTCAATTTCCGCATATTTTTTGGCGTTCCACATGAAGTTAATACACACCAATGTGTGAAATTTACGACATGGTAAGTATAATTTGATGTCTTTTAAGGTCGATTGCTACCGCAATGGCAAAGTGGATAACATTTTTTGTATTCATTTTATTTGAGATTGGTGGGTTAATACTTTTTCGATGTATTGCAAGCAGTTTTAAAATTAGTTAGGTGATCAGGATAATCTATTTTTTTCAATCATGTGATTGAATGATATTTATCGCAACTAAGTATTATTACTAAACAGCGCCGCAAAGATATGAAAAAAAACGAAACGAAGAAAAAAATATTGTTAAGTTCTCTCAGTACTTATTGAAATACGAAACGTAATCATGTAGTAATAAACACTATAAGACCGTACTTGTATTCCAAAATAAGTTTTTGTAAACTATACCTTTATGCTGAATTTAGCAATGGAATGAGGAAATTTTGCTTATCAACTCTATTGCGTTAGTTGGTTGAATTCAGCTTGGTTGAGTTCAGCCCTTTGTATGTTACACAGTCGGCGACTCAAAGCCACAGAAACCCACAACCATACAAATATCGCCAAAGGCGCAAAATTCAGCTGCTCACGGTTATATATCCGGGGGGGGTAAAAGTGGCAAGGCTAAATTTAGCCATTAATATCCAAGACTAGTTGTGGCTAAAAGATATCATTTCAGCAAATCGCGCATTGTGTGGTAGCCTTTCTTGCCTTTCATGTACTCGCACGCCAAAACTGCACCAAGGGCCAAGCCTTTGCGACTTTTGGCACTATGGCGCAATGTGATGGTGTCGATGTCGCTGTCATACATCACCTCGTGGATGCCCGGAACTTCGCCTTGGCGGATGGAAGTAATGGGGATGTCACATTCCTTGAGGCAACATTCACTATCAGTTGCACTCCTCAGTTGCCACCCATCCTTGCGGTCGAGTTCTTTGATGATGTCCTCTGCCAATGTGATGGCAGTGCCGCTGGGGGCATCAAGTTTATGAATATGGTGGGTCTCGGTAATCTCGACTTGATATTCCCCGTAGCGATTCATTAGTTCTGCCAACCGCCGGTTCAGCTCGAACATAATATTCATACCTATGCTGAAGTTGGAGGCTACAAAAAGGGCTTGATTGCGCTGTTGGCAGTCGCGCACCATTTTTTCCAGTCGGTCGTACCAGCCGGTGGTGCCAACCACCACGGGCATATTCATGCCGAAGCAACGTACGATGTTCTCCACCACTGTGCCGGGAGTGGAAAAATCAACGGCAATGTCGCACGCGCGCAGGTCGTCCAAATGGTTCGTCCAGTCATCCTCATTATCGATTGTAGCGCCTATCTCGTGACCGCGTTCCTTGGCAATAGCCTCAATGGCTTTGCCCATTTTACCATAACCTAAAAGTGCAATTTTCATCTTTTGATGTTCAATAAATGGGATTGCAAAGGTACGACTTTTTTTACAATGCAACAAAAAATAACGACTAGTTGTTCACACGTGGTCATAGGTTTTTTAAAACTACGGAATCTCAGGGTCGGGTCAGTAGTGCAAAATATATCCTATTCACTCATATCCGACGCCAAGGAACGCACCTTTAACCTGGCTGTAGGTTATAGGTTGGTTCGTCTTTTTGTTTACATTTTACTTAGGTTTCTTTTACATTTTATTTACCTTTTGTTTAGGTCAGGTAAACAAAGAGTAAAAGAAAAGTAAACAAAAGGTAAACAAAAAGGCGAACTTACTTTTCAGGAAAGAATGCTCGAAGTACATTTTTATTGGGCTTTTGGCATATGTTGTATACTTTTTTGAATCTTGCCGGACAGCAATAATATCAAACATAACAAAACAGTGCAGTATAGTACTCCCCATTTTTAGACAGGGTTAATATTCAGTTATACTCATTGTTA
>CAZAAK010000009.1:0-41501 GCA_964483145.1 uncultured Bacteroidaceae bacterium | reverse complement strand
AAATTCCGGGAGTATTATACCTATGCGGTTGTCTAAAATTCCGGGAGTATTATATAAATGGGTAGCCCCTAAGAATTAAACTTATGGTGCCTGGGCAATATATTAGATAAAATCGCGTTACGGCAGCGCGGGGTGTGGGGTTGGAATGATTGATGGAGGGGTAGGAAACATGGCCTTGGCGTAAGAAGAATAGATATTTCGGGAAATCAGCCTCAAAGAACGTTCTGCCGCCGATGTGCTGAAATTTGTTCCTCCGATGGATTGTGCGGGATATCAAGTGGACGGGCGGGATAGGAATAAAGCAAAACCACCCGAGCATGTGGGAAAACTGCTCACGTTCACAGTTTTAGTTCGGTTAGAGCACCCACTTTGATGGGTGCCTAACTTTTTGTATGGATGCTGCGAAAGTGGGGCAAGGGCTGGGCAGAGGCGATTTACAACGAGGACGGAGAGGAGCTAATATAAAGGGTGCTGCCGTCGTAGTAGGTGCTGTATTGGTAGAGGTAGCACGAGGTGCTGCTACCCTCGAGCGGGCAACCATCGGCAAAGGTATTGAACTGGGAACGGCACTTGGGGCACTGCAGGACAATATTGCCAAAGCCTGCGGCCATCTCGAGGCGACCGGTATCGAGAGGGCAGGAGCGCTCGTAGCAGACGAACTCGTTATAGCTGACCCGCACAACGACAAGTCCATTAGCACCTCCCACCAGATACTCGTAGCCATCGCAATTGTTGATGCCCGAATAGATGGGGGAGTTGGGGTCGATTTGGCAATTGGCCTCACCGATGGGGACACTGCAACGGACCTCCTTTTGGCAAGCGGAGAAAAGAAAGGGAAAAACCAACACGGCCACTACGGCCGCAAGGGTGAGCAGGAGGACTGGAGAAGCGGAGGACTTATTCATCGGAATTGGATTTTATGCGGAGCAGAACGGGCGAGCAGCTACCGCGATGTTTGCCACGACCAACTACTTAGTAGCGGGGCCATAGTCGGCATAGATGGTTGTGAGAAGGACCTGGGCGGTGATGCGGAGGGTGCCACGGGAGATATGGGAGAGGTCGTCGCCGACGGTATGCCAATGCTCGAAGAAGCTCGTGCCGCGGGTATTCTGCACAATATCCACCATGGGGATGTTGGCAAGCCGGTTGACATAATAGTGGTCGTCGAGGATAGGGTCGGTGTTGGTATTCTCGAAAATTTTGTCGTAGCCGAGGGCCGCAGCGACAGACCAAACCTTGTTGGTGACACTACCCGCATACTGACGGCTGACCTCCTCCTTGGTAAAGCGAGGGGAAGGGGTGCCCACCATGTCGAGAAGGATGCCATAGAGAGCCGTATAGTAGGGGGTATGAGGGTTGGCGCTCCAATACTGCGAGCCCTTGCACCAGCTGTCGTCGACGTAGTTTTCGGCCCATTCGGGGCAACCTTGGTCCTCGACATCGAAAAAGATAAAGTCGACGGAGACATTCGGGCGGCAGGTAGCCATTGCGCGGGCCATTTCCATAAGCACCCCCACACCGCTGGCGCCGTCGTTAGCCCCAAGGAGAGGTTTGTAGTGGTTGTTCTTGTCGCTGTCGTGGTCGGCCCACATGCGGCTGTCCCAATGGGCGGCAAGAAGGATGCGTTTGCCGGTAGCTGTTTGGGAGGGGGCTTCGATAGAAGCAATAATATTCTTGCCGCGGACAACGGAGCCGTCCCAAAGCGTGGCGGGGAAGTCCTGCACGATGACGGTGTCGCACCAACGTTGCATCTGCCGAGAGAGATAGGTAGCACACTGAGTCTGCGCCTTGGAGTTTGGTGTGCGGAAACCGAAAGCTAGCTGGTCGGCAACGAACTGGTATGCGGAGTCGGCATCGAAAGCAGGGATAGCCACCTGAGAGTAATCGACAGCATCGGAGGGGGATTGGGAGGCTGACTGGTCGGGGCCGCCAGCACAGGCAGCAAAAACGAGGAGGAGGGCAGGGAATAGTTTTTTCATAACGGAAAAGGGACCTTATAAGACACGACGAACGTCAGCCAAAGGCGGGGATACCGCTACTGCGACCGACGTCCGTAAAGATTGCATTTTGGGGGAGCGCCCTAGTTACTTGATGCGCTCGGCGTATTCGTTGGTGCGGGTATCGACTTTGATGCGTTCGCCTTCCTTGATGAAAAGGGGGACGCGAACTTGCACACCGGGTTCTACGGTAGCATCCTTCATGGCATTGGTGGCAGTGTTGCCGGCGAAACCGGGTTCGGTATAGGTAACAACCGTCTCGATGAAAGGAGGCAACTCGCAAATGAGCGGGGTTTCGGTGTCGGCTTCGACAGTGACCTCGACATACTGCCCATCCTTAAGGTATTGAGGGGCGTTGATGATGTTCTCGGGGATGTAGATTTGCTCATAGGTCTCGGTGTGCATAAAGACGTGCATATCGCCCTCTTTGTAGAGGTAGGTGTAGGGGCGGCGTTCGACGCGGACGATGTCGATTTTGGCGCCACTGGGGAAAGTGTTTTCGAGGATACGACCGGTTTTGACACTGCGCATCTTGGTGCGGACGAAAGCGGCACCCTTGCCAGGCTTTACATGAAGGAATTCTACGATAGTGTAGATGTCGTTGTTAAAATTGATACAGAGTCCATTCTTGATATCTGTGGTTGTTGCCATATAATGTATGTTTTTTTTGAGTTATCGGTTTTTGGGGAGGGAAGTTGACGAGCAGAAGCCTCGTTGAGGTTGCCGGAGGCGATTCATTCGCTCTTTTGGTTCTTTTTCTTTTCCTCGGAGTAGAGCTGGGTGAGGCGGCGGAGGTCGTTTTTGAGGATGTCGATTTCGGCATCGGCAGCCTGCCGGCGGGTGCGTTCCATCATCATGCGGCTGATGACAGCGAGTAGCAGAATAACTAGCGTGAGGTTGAGCGCCCCTGCACCTTGTTTGTGGAAGAGGAAATAGACAACGGTAGCTCCAATGATAAGAATATATGAGATGATTTCGTATATCCGAAGATTTCTCTGATAGTTCATAGCACTTGCATTACAAAGTTAAATAACACGTTTTGTTGAATCTATATGTATTATCATACCCCCGATTGAACAAAGAACCGCGCTGCAAAGATACAAAAAATGAACGATACAGCATTTTTTTTTGAAAGGCTCATTTTTTTGATTGGGAGGGGAAGGGGATATGCGGGTTGAGGAGATGCCGTGGGAGATTGGCCCTAAAAAAACAGAAAAAGTTTGTGCAATCGGAGAAAATTTTGTTACTTTGTAAACCGAAGCAGTGGAGCCGAAAAGGCGGCGAACTCGGCATAAACTTTTGGTAACAAACAATTTGCCACATAAATAGAGAATCAGTAAAAAGACAAGAATATGAAAAAGTGCGCTAAGGTTTTTGTATCGTTGCTCCTTTTGGTGGGGGTGTTGGGCATCATGGGGATTTTCTCTTCGTGCAACACCAACAAAGGTGTATACATGAACACTCCCAAAAAGTACAAAGCCAGCAAAACCATCAAGGACAACTACTCCGTAAAGGGTACAAACAAAAAGAATGGCTCGACCTACCGCTCCTATTGAAGACAGCATGGGCAGCATATCCTTGAGCCGACAAATGAGAAGATGCTTTGCGCGGTGGTGTGTGTGTGCGTTGCTGATGTTGTTACCACACCAAGGCAATGCATTGGAAGCCACTCCCCTACCCTGCCGTGGGGGCGTATCGGGCGGAGGTTTTACGATTAGCGGAGAGAGCAGTTTGAGTGGTGTATTTACGTTGACCATTTACGACGGAGACAGCACATGCCACACATTCACCAGAGAGGGGAACAAAGGAATGTTCCTTTTTGCTGGAGAGGTGGAGCAGCCCGTGCTTGCATCGCTGCAGCACAGCATGATGAGCAAGCCGCTGTATTTTTATTTGGAGAATTCGGAGATACGCATTGCACTGAACGCCACGCGACCAGAGTTGTCCACCGTTCGCAACTCCCGCAGCAACAGCGAATACCGTTACCTAATAGAGCGTTACCGAAATTCCGAAGACCGCAATGCCTTTTTGAAACAATACGCCCAAAAGGAACCGTCCTCGATATATCTGCCCTTTGTAGTCTACCAAGAGATGGGCAACTTGGATGATG
Organism: uncultured Bacteroidaceae bacterium; assembly: GCA_964483145.1. GTDB lineage: Bacteria > Bacteroidota > Bacteroidia > Bacteroidales > P3 > Colimorpha. The sequence goes on along the minus strand of CAZAAK010000009.1, from coordinate 37,394 downwards.
GAGTGGTGCGTCAGATCACCAGCATGATTGCCGACAAAGGTCGGCACACGTATCACTACACCCTACTGAGGCGTTGGATGAAAGCCACGCCGACCGTGCTGGAAGGGAGCGAAATGCCTGATTTCGCCTATCTAAACAGCCATAAGGAGCGCTGCACATTCAACCAAACCCGCAATGCCGAGGGGTACACACTAGTTGCATTCGGAGCCACTTGGTGCGACCGATGCGAAACACAAATGTCGCAGGCCCAAAAGGTGATTGGAGAAAGAGGCGTAGAGATACTTTCTATCAACATAGATGACAATCCTAACGGTTGGGATGCCAACTATCTGAAGCAGCTGAGCGTGGACCATATACCCTACATGATTTTGGTGGACAAGGGCGGATTGGTAGTGGCGCGTGACATTAGGGAGTGGGAACTGGAAAGAGTGATGAAAGCGGTGAAATGAAAAGGAATTGAGAGGTAGAAAGCAACCAAAAGAAAGGAACAGCAAATGGAAAGCAGTCTTTATCCAATGAAATTCATGCCCCTATACAAGAATAAGGTGTGGGGAGGGAATAAGATTGGCACGTTAGGGTTCGACTATTCGCCTTTGCCGAACTGTGGTGAATTGTGGGCGCTCTCGGGTGTGAAGGGCAACGAGTCCGTTATTGCCAACGGTTTTTTGGCAGAGAACGACATCAACGAAGCATTGGAGATATACATGGGTGAGCTGATTGGCGAGCAGAATTTCAATCACTTTGGTACAGAATTCCCCCTGCTACTTAAAATCATAGACGCCAACGACGACCTTTCCATACAGGTTCACCCGAACGACCGATTGGCGCGGGAGCGGGGCATGGAAAACGGGAAGACGGAGATGTGGTACATTATGGAAGCCGAAGGAGGAGCCCACATTGTAGACGGATTCAACCAAAGCATTACAAAAGAGGAATACCAGCAAATTCTTGCCCTAGGCAAGCTGGAGAGCGTGTTGCACTGCGAGGAAGCGCAGAGAGGCGACGTGTTTTTTATTCCTGCGGGGCGGGTACACGCCTTGGGGAAAGGGTTGCTGCTGGCGGAGATTCAGCAAAAGAGTGACTGCACCTATCGGATTTACGACTACATGCGCCCCGATGCCAACGGGAAGCTACGCGAACTACACACTGCCGAGGCGTTGGATGCAATAGATTTTGGTGAGTTGAAAGACGGCAAGACCCACTATACCTACAAAGAGAACAACACCACCAAGCTAGCGGAGTGCCCATACTTTACCACCAACCTCATTCCGCTGAGGCAGCCAATGAAAAAGGACTTTGATTCGTTGGATTCGTGCATCATATACCTTTGCGTGGATGGCATTGCAGCCATAAAGAGTATGGGTAAGATAGAGCCCATTCATGCGGGAGAATGCGTCCTAATACCCGCCGTAGCGGACGCCGTAGAGCTCTTTGCGAAAGGCGCTGCCAAACTGTTGGAGATCTACATCGACCCAGCCCAGTGGACCGACAAGGGAAGCATCAACCACTCCACCGACAGGGATTGGATGGTCCGGTTTGCAGGGAAGGAAGAATTATTGCAGAAAGAGAAAGCTAAGCCTGCCGAAGGGAACTAGACGGGGAGAATAGCGGACAACACTAAGGATTGAGGCGGAAAAGACGGAGGATTTCGTCAATCTTGGCGTTGAGGGGCAAGGTGCCATCGATCCAATGAATGGGGATGCCTTGCCGTTGCATACGACGGAACCATGTCATCTGACGTTTGGAGAATCGACGGATGCTAGCATAGAGGTCGCGATACATTTCCTCATAGGAACAAAGACCTTTGAGATAATTGGTTAGATGACGATATTCCAAGCCGTAGCGGAGCAGGCGTTCCTCGGGGACTCCTCTATCGAGCAAGCCTTTCACCTCCTCGACCATACCCCCTTGCAACCGTTGCCGAAGCCGGACGCCAATACGCTCAACCACCTCTTCTCTTGAGAATTGGATGCCAATAATCAGATGCTCCATTGGAGGCATGTGAGGATACTCATTGGGGTGCTGGATATGGTACTGCTGTATCTCGAGAGCCCTTAGGAGACGATCGCGGGATTCGGTATCGGTGTGGTTGTGCAACTTGATATAGCCAGCTAGGCGACGGGTAAGCTGCTCGTCGGAGAAATCCTCCATGCGCTTGCGGAACTCTGGGTCGATGGGGGCATCCGCCAACTGATAGCCCTTGACTACCGACTCGATGTACATACCCGTGCCACCACAAAGGATAGGCTGCCTGCCTCGAGCAACAATACTGTTGAAAGCGCTGATAAAATCGTTTTGGAACTGATAGACGTTATACTCATAACCTGCATCGTGGATGTCGATAAGGTGATAAGGGATATCCACACCATGGAGGTGATAGTCGGCGAGATCCTTTCCCGTGCCGATGTCCATACCTCGGAAAACCTGTCGGGAATCGGCACTAATAATCTCGCCGCCGAGCTGGAAAGCCAGTTCAGCGGCGAGACTTGTTTTGCCACAAGCCGTAGGCCCGGTTATGGTAATTAATTTAGTCGTCTAAAAAATAGAGCTTGCCGAGCTGTTTGTCGAACTCATACTCGCCAAAGTCCGACAGGGCTGCCCGGTTGATAATGAATTTATAGTCGATATTCTTGACCACAATCACCTCAACATTATATTGGTGATGTTGCCCAATCTGAATTTCCTTGAAGACTAGCTTGGCCTTGTCGAGGATATTGCCTTCGGGGTCGAAAGCATTGTCGCGGTCGGGGAAGTCCTCCTTATTGATACGGCTCTGGTAGAGCATATTCATAGCCTCGGTCCAGGAAATGGCGATTGGTTCCTTGAAGCGCTCATCGATGAGCATAGGCACCTGCTGACCGTTGACAATAGCCTGCACCTCGCCCTTTTGGGTATTGATCATCGTCACAGGTATGATGCTTTCGTCATGGACAATCACGGCGACATCCTTAAAGTTGGAATCGACTGGGGCATTAACCAAATCGATGTAGGTGCCGTCCGCATTTTGCTTGGCAACAGTGGAGTCGGCCAAAGAGTTGACCACATTCTTGCGAACATAATCGGTCCGGAGGATGAGAAACTCGATGCGACGGTTAAGCTGATGGGCAGCCTCCTGATGCTCGGGGGTAGGCAGGCTGTTGATGTAGTCGCACTCAAGAGTGGTACCTGCAGAGAAAGTATAGGGGACGCCACCGACCTCAATAACCACATCGCGGTTGAGCGTGCGGGGCACGCGGTCGGCATAACCCTCTGCGACCAAACGATCGCGTTCAATGCCGCGGCTAGCAAGGTAGTCGACAACACTTTGAGCCCGGCGTTGGGAGAGGGTGTCGTTGGTCAGACCGAGATAAGGGCGGCAGTCGGTATGGGCACGAATTTCCACCACGATACTGGGGTTGTTGACCATAACGAGGTACAAGTCCATAAGAGAATCCATGAACTCCTCCTTAATGTCCCATTTGCTGAGGTCGTAACGGATTTCGGGCAGGACGACAGGCTGTTGAGGCACGGGTTCCATGCGGAAGTCATGGACAATATCCTTATCTACCGTATACCCTTTTGTGCTTTCGGACCCCTCAAGGCTGAAGTAATCGACCTTGGAGAGGTACATCTTGTAAACCACCTGACCATGGACCTGACTGTTGCTGAACTTGTATCGACCTTTTTTGTCGGTGTAGGTCTCGGCCTCAGACCCATCAGAGCCCACAATCTTGACCTTGGCACCTTTGATGAGTTGCATTGACTTTTCATCGCGTACAGTACCCTCAATGGTGTAAAGCAGTGGAGGCAACTGGAAAGAGAAGAGGTTCATCGTGGGCAAAGGAATCTTCTTGCCCTTCTTATCGGTATTTTTATTGAAGGGGTCGTCGAAGGGACGGTTGGAAGAGAAATAGCCACGCTCCATCATTAGGTTGTCCTCATTGTCGGGGTAGTATATGATGGTCATTTCGTCATACGAGGAGTTGATGGGCACGCCAAGATTTTGAGGCTTGGAGCATAGACGCTTGCCAATTTTGGTTTTGAAGATATCATAGCCGCCGATACCAGGAAGACCGTTGGAAGAGAAATACATGACAGAGTCGCTACGGAGGACGGGGAAAGCCTCACGACCCGGGGTATTGACTGGTGTGCCTAGATTGACAGGTTTGCCAAAGTCGTCGGCAAGGGAGGCTCGGGTAGACTTCCAAATATCATAGTCACCCTCTCCACCGGGCATATCCGAGCAGAAATAGAGCGTGAGGCCATCGGAAGAAATAGCGGGATAGAGATAGTTGTAGTTGGTGTCGCCGAGATCGATTCTGACAGGAGTAGCCCACTGGCCAGGCTGGAGCTCTTCCCCTGCGGAGGATTCTTCGTTGGCACTTTTGCCGTTCTTTTTTCCCTTACTGCCTTTATCTTCGCCTGTATTCTTCTGCCCTTTTTTGGACTTTTTGGCAGTTGTATTGGAGGATTTGGATTTTTTTGCGGTTTTTTTCTTTTTGTCGACAGCTACCGCCTTGGAGGAGGTATAGATGGCGCAACCGTGGCTCTCGTGCTCAACAATGTCGCACCGAGTAAAGTAAATGGTGTTGCCATCGGGCGAGAAGCAAGCCTCACCTTCGTTGTTGGATGTATTGATTTTGCCACTTTCGTCGAAAGGCGTGGGTACATCGGTCCAACGCTCATTGCGATCCTTGTAGACAGTGTAGAACGACGAGAAATTTTGCCCAGTCCAGACGTCACGACCTTCATCCTCCATGCCATAGCGAGAAGATGTAAAAACAATGGTATTGGTATCATCGCCCAAGAAACGGGGAGACCAATCGTTATAGTCCGTATTCCAGTCGGTCAGACGGGTGATGACATGACGGCTACGGTCCGCAGCCCAGCGCGTGACTTCGATAAGGGATTTCTTGCGTGAGATAGCCAACTTGTCGTTAGGGACTAGCTCAAGGAACTTGTCGTAATAGCCATCGGCATCATCAAACTCACCATTGAAACGGCACATTTCAGCCATATAGAAGTAAATCTTGGGCTCAACAGAATAGTAGCCAGCCTGAATGAGACGACGATAAGTGTGCTGAGCCTTGGGGTAATTGTACATAAGGCGATAGCATTCACCCATTTGGAAATAGATGCGGTTTTTCTCGGCCTTGTTGCTTCCCACTTTGTCGTAAGCTTTTTGATAGCTTTCGAGGGCAAGAATGTACTGCTTGTTTTGAAACTGCTGGTCGGCCGTAGCAGCAACACTATTCTGAGCCGTGGCAGTACCTACAAAAAGAATGGCTACAATAAGTAGTGCAAATCCTCTTTTTATCATTTTCACTATATAAAAATATTATGTTCGTACTATATAATTACATCAGCAACAGCACTTTGCACCCAAAAAAGCGAGAAAACAACGTGCATAACCAACATGCTAAATTACGCTTTTTTCTTGATATAGCGAAAAAAATAATCGAGAATTGCGACCAATCCAGCCCCGCAAAAGTTCAACGGGTAGGAAATCGGCCTCTTCGGTTGGTAGTGGGCTGCTCGGTTGACATATCGCCAATACCTGTGCGACGATACTACAGAAGCTCGTGAGTTTGGCTATGCCCTAATTCTCTGCATCGGGGTAAAGAAGGTAACGGTTGCGAATAGTCTTGAAATGTTCGAGTTGCGGTTGCCATGAATCCCTAATCTGATCCAAAGGCATCTGTTGCTCCAGTTGTTGGCGCAGGGTAGCTGTGCCAGCCAACTTCTCGAAAAAATTGTTTTTGAGAAAGAACATTCCTTTGCGGGAGAGGGAATACATGCACTCAAGCCAACCGAGGTCGACACAAGCCGGGGCTTGAACCTTGCGCAAACTGATACCGAAACATCTCTTGCCACCTTTGGGCGTGAATGAAACTGCCGGAGCAAGTTGCTCCCCGAAAAGAGAGTCGCAATTCCACCCGATGCTGTATGGAGTGCCTATCACCTCGAAAGGCCATTCGGTTCCGCGGCCAACACTGACATGGGTGCCTTCGAACAAACAAAGGCTTGGGTAAAGCGCGATGGCATGAGCATTTTGCAAGTTAGGGGAAGGCGGAACCGGCAGGACATATGCACTGTCGCGAAGGTAGTATTGCATGGGAACAACCGTTAGATTGCACTCCATGCCTCCAGCTAGCCAATGCTCACCATTGATCATACGGGCATATTCACCTATGGTCATACCATAGACAATCGGCACTGGGTGCATGCCTACAAAAGAACGATATTTGGCAGTGTCGAGCACCGGCCCGTCGATGTAATAACCATTAGGGTTAGGGCGGTCCAACACCACTAGAGGCTTTCGGTTTTCGGCACATGCCTCCATGACATAATGCAAAGTGGAAAGATAAGTGTAGAAGCGACAGCCCACATCCTGCAAGTCGAAAATGACCGCATCGACATCCAGCAACTGTTCTTTGGCAGGCTTCTTGCTGCTACCATAGAGAGAGGTTATCGGGATTCCCGTATTGGGGTCAACGCTATTGCCCACCTTAGCCCCCGCATCTGCCTTGCCTCGGAAGCCATGTTCCGGACAGAAGATTCGAACAACTTTCACGCCTTTACTTAGCAGGGTATCCACCAAATGCGTATTCCCGACCACCGAAGTTTGGTTAGCAACCACGGCAACCGCAACAGGGAAAGAGAAGGCATACTCTTTGGAGAGAAGCACTTCGGCACCCACTTTCAACTGCGAAAACGAGACTTGGGGATGTTGGTTGGGGGATGAAGGCTGAGCCATGCAACCAACGGACAGAAGCAACGCGGCATACAACAATCGGAAACGCCTCATTATTATATATTTGCCAATTCCGCCCCTACTGAATCCATCAGTTTCTGCCGGTGTGGCCGAACCCTCCTGCCCCACGTTCGGTATCGCCCAACACCTCCACCTGCACCAGTTCGGCCTGCTCATGACGCGCCACCACCATTTGGGCAATGCGCTCACCGTCATTGATAACGAAAGACTCCTGCGAGAGATTGACCAATATAACACAAATCTCACCTCGGTAATCGGCATCGATGGTACCAGGAGAATTGAGGACCGTAACACCATTTTTGAGTGCCAATCCACTGCGGGGACGTACCTGCGCCTCATAGCCTGCCGGCAGTTCAATGAAAAGGCCCGTCTTCACCAATGTACGCTGAAGTGGTGCCAAAGTAATAGAACCTCCTGGCAAGTAAGCCTTAAGGTCGAGACCGGCAGACTGCGGGGTCTCGTACCTAGGTAGCGTATGATGCGATTTATTAATGATTTTAAGCAACATAAGGAAGTTTATTACCAAACATTTGAACTATTACCCTGAACGCAAGCCTTCATTATATCGGCACAGACACTCACGCCGACAGGTACATTCAGCCCATTTATCAATCTGTTAGATATTCAACTATAGCTATTCTTTATCAACCAAATTTCCGTCGGCCGAGGAATCCTTTTTGATCAAAACTTCATCAATCATACCATATTCCTTGGCTTCCTCAGCCGTGAACCAATGGTCGCGGTCGCTGTCGGCATGTACCTTTTCAAAAGGCTGACCACTGTGCTGGGCAATAATCTCATAGAGCTCTTTCTTGAGTTTTTGAATCTCACGGACAGTAATCTCCATGTCGCTAGCCTGACCTTCCGCTCCACCCATAGGTTGGTGAATCATTACTCGGCTGTGAGGCAAAGCGCTACGCATTCCCTTTTCACCAGCACAGAGCAACACACTTGCCATAGAAGCAGCCAGACCGGTGCATATCGTTGCAATTTTGGGTTTAATATACTGCATTGTGTCGTATATGCCAAGACCCGCATAAACAGACCCTCCCGGAGAGTTGAGGTAGATGCAGATATCACTAGTACTGTCTATACTTTCGAGGAAAAGCAACTGAGCCTGAATAACATCGGCAGTGTAGTCATCAATAGCAGTGCCAAGGAAGATGATGCGGTCCATCATTAGGCGGCTAAAAACGTCCATTTGGGCCACATTCAGCCGGCGTTCCTCAACGATGTAGGGGGTTAGGGAATTGTTGATAGCAGAAGTGTATTTGGCATAGGTGGTGCTACTAATACCGCGATGTTTGATAGCATATTTTTCAAATTCGTTCATAATGACTGTTATTGCTTGTGTTTTATTTTTGTCGTTTTTCTTTATCCGTCGACTCGCTAGCCAACTTATCCATCAAGGCCGGACGACGATTTCTAGTGCGCTCAACCGCCTGGTCGTAATGCCACTGTTCTATCAGGGCATGATTACCACTGAGCAACACGTCCGGGACTTTCCACCCCCGAAAGTCGGGAGGGCGAGTGTACTCCGGCGGAGCCACCAAACCGTCCTGAAAAGAATCTCCCAATGCCGATTGCTCGTCACCAATAACGCCTGGGATAAGCCGGATAACAGTATCGGCTATGACCGCTGCCGCCAACTCACCGCCAGTGAGGACATAATCGCCAATGGAAATTTCCTTGGTAACGAAATGTTCGCGAATGCGTTCATCCACACCCTTGTAATGCCCACAAAGAATCATCAAGGTTTGCTGCAACGACATGGCGTTAGCCATTGGTTGAGAGAGAACTTCGCCGTCCGGGGCCGTGTAGATAACCTCGTCGTAATGGCGCTCGGTCTTTAGCTTCTCAATACAGTTAGCCAGCGGCTCTACTGCCATTACCATACCTGCACCGCCTCCGTAAGGATAGTCATCTACACTGCCATAGCGCGTCAGAGAATAATCATGGAGGTCATGGAAGACCACCTCCACAATCCCTTTTTTCTGTGCTCTTTTGAGGATGGACTCCTCAAAAAACATAGACATCATGTTCGGGAAAAGGGTTAAGATATCAAGACGCATACTAGCGAATCCTTAGTTTCTGACCAGGGCGGATAACAGAAGTCTCCCTAAGCCCGTTGAGCTTGCAAAGCTTGCTTACCGTAGTGCCGTTGCGTTGGGCAATACGGCCAAGGGTGTCTCCTGTGCGTACCTTATAGTACTTGCCATCGCTACTGTAGTTACTAGAAGTAGTGCGACGCGAGGACTGGCTACGCGTATTCTCCTTGCCTTTCTTGGCTACTTTGCGGAACGAATTGTGGGTGAGTGTAAGGTTGGGTGAAATCAAATCACGCGTATCGGTGCTGATTACATTTTCCGGATTCATTGCATTGCCCTTGTAGCGAATCTCGAAATGGAGGTGCGAGCCACGGCTCCGACCCGTATTGCCACAAAGGCCAATCACATCACCTGCCTTTACGTGCATGCCAGGAGCTACATGGCGTTTTGAGAGATGGGCGTAGTAAGTTTCCAACCCGTTATCGTGGCGGATAACCACCAAATGGCCATAGGAACTGTTGTATTTCGAAAAGCGTACCACGCCATCGAATGCAGCATAGATGGGTTCGCCTGTGGGCATAGCCAAATCGAGGCCGTAATGGAAACGGCGACGACGAGGGCCAAAATGCGAAGTAGGTATTGCCCTTTGCGGTGTAGGAAAGAAAAAACGCTTGCCATGGTCCGGATCAATCAAAGAGAGCGTAACGGGCTCCATCAGAGACACATCCATTTTTTCGGAATGCACCGATGCCGAATCACCGGCATAGAGAATTTCGTCCTCGCTCTCAGCACCGGGGTCGTCCTTCTGCAAAAGGGCATAGTCCGGCAGACCACGCACTAGGTCGGCATTGTCGTCCTCGTCCATCTCTTCGGGTTGACCGGGGCGTTCCTTAGCATTGGGGGCTTGGGCGTTGGGGGCATCGAAAAAAGCACCTTCCCGCTCATCGCGATCCCGAGGATTCTCATCAAAATAGTAGTAGTCCGTACCCACCGGATGTTTCTTCTGAGCATCATCTGCAACATCAACTGTGCCGTTGCTCACCTTCTTCTTTTTGGGCTTCTTTTGGGCAAAATTGTCAATGCGTACACCAGAATACTCATCGCCAGGGTCTTTGGTCTTGACAAGTTTGTTGTATTTAATCTGACTCCCTCCTTTGTCACTGGAAGAAACCTTTGGTTTGATTGTTTTATTTTGCTTGACACTAGGGCGGTCCTGAGCATAGGATGCCCCACGAAAGGCAACCATCAGCACCATTATAATGCAAATGTATTTCTTCATAAATAAGGTGCAAAGATACGAAAAAAGATCCACACAGCCAAAATAAACTTACAATATTTTCACAATCAAATTATTGCAAAATGCACAAACAGTTAAAAAACGCTCACTGAATGGTTATTCAATGTCCTTGCAATGTTATTTCGTAGCCAAAACCGACCAATTATTGTATCCTCCCATAAAAAAAGCATAACAGACTTCACCTAAAATCAACAATCAAAGTTCGCGCATCTCTTGTTTCAGAAATTCAAGAGCTTTGACCGTAGGGGATTTGCCTGCAGCAACGGAAGAGAAAACTGCGCTAGCCAGTCGCATAGGGTCGGCATCGGTAGGAATGGTGATAGCTGCAGAATTGACCACACCGGTCATCTCGTCTTTGGCCTCGCGAATCATCCTCCAAGCTTCACTAGAAACATACACCTGTTGGCTAAGATTGTGCTCCCACTCGTCGCGGATAGTCTTGGTCATAGTGCTTTGCAGCATTTTAGTATCCATACCGGGCTGATAACAGCGCAACAACAAACTGTCGGGGCTAATTCGCTCTAGAAAAAGAGCCATGCGTTCGTATGCCTGTAGACGGATAGGCGTAACAAGTTTGACTGCCTCGCGGTGTTCGTCGATGCGCATCTGCAACATCTGCATTTTCTGCTGGTTATCGAAATAGTGCTTGGCTATCAGGTAAAAAATATATCCCACTGTAGCAATGGAGGCCAAAACAGCCACTAAAATCACAATGATGAAAATCCAAGTGTTCATGAGATTCAAGTTAAAAAGTTAATTATATAACATTAGCTATGTCAGTTGGCTTGATTAAGGAAAAATCAATCCAGTTTCAACACTGCCAAAAAGGCGCTTTGGGGTACCTCCACATTGCCCACCTGACGCATGCGTTTCTTACCCTCCTTCTGCTTTTCCAATAGTTTTCGTTTGCGGGTAATATCGCCTCCGTAGCACTTGGCTGTCACATCTTTGCGCACTTGGCGCACGGTCTCTCGTGCGATTATCTTGCTGCCTATGGCCGCCTGAATAGCCACATCGAACTGCTGACGGGGAATGAGCTCTTTCAACTTCTCGCACATACGTCGTCCAATAGGGTAGGCATTGTCTACATAAGTGAGCGTGGAAAGAGCGTCAACGGGGTCACCATTGAGCAGAATCTCCAACTTTACCAGCTTAGAAGGCTTATAGCCATTGAGATAATAATCAAAAGATGCATAGCCTTTGGAGATACTTTTGAGTTTGTCGTAGAAGTCGAACACGACCTCGCCCAAAGGCAACTCGAACGATATTTCGATGCGGTCGGTAGTAAGATAATTCTGATTTTTCAAGATTCCGCGTTTATCCATGCAGAGTTTGATAACTGGGCCGATAAAGTCCGCCTTGGTAATAATCTGAGCGTGGATATAAGGTTCATAGACCTCGGCAATATTGTTGGGTTCGGGCATGCCGGAAGGGTTGTACACATCAATTTCCTCGTTGTTGGTAAGCTTTACCTTGTACTGTACGTTAGGTACTGTGGTGATGACATCCATATTGAATTCCCGCTCCAGCCTTTCCTGAACAATTTCCATGTGGAGCAACCCAAGAAATCCGCAACGGAATCCAAACCCCAGTGCTAACGAGCTCTCGGGCTCGAAAGTGAGGGAAGCATCGTTGAGTTGCAACTTCTCCAACGAAGAACGCAATTCCTCGTAGTTGTCCGTATCAACGGGGTACACCCCAGCAAAAACCATAGGTTTGACAGCCTCAAAGCCATCAATGGCCTTTTCGCAAGGCCGCTGTACATGGGTAATGGTGTCGCCCACACGCACCTCACTAGAGGTCTTAATGCCGCTGATGATGTATCCCACATTGCCGGCACCCAGTTGTTTGCATGGCTCCATATCCAGCTTCAGCACGCCAATTTCATCGGCGTGATAGTCCTTTCCGGTGCTCACGAACTTCACCCAATCATTTGTTTTCAGCGTGCCGTTAATAATGCGGAAGTAGCTGATAATTCCACGGAAAGGATTGAATACCGAATCAAAAACCAAAGCCTGTAACGGAGCCTCCGCATTGCCCTTAGGAGCGGGGACGCGGTCGACAATGGACCGCAAGACCTCTGGCACGCCTACGCCAGTCTTAGCACTACAGGAGAGGATATCCTCTCGGCTACAACCAAGCAAGTCGATTATCTCATCTGCCACCTCTTCGGGCATAGCACTGTCAAGGTCTATTTTGTTCATCACGGGAATGATTTCCAAATCGTTTTCCAATGCAAGGTAAAGATTGGAAATAGTCTGAGCCTGAATACCCTGCGTGGCATCTACCACTAACAGAGCGCCTTCGCAAGCCGCTATAGCCCGCGAAACCTCATAACTAAAATCGACATGCCCCGGTGTATCAATCAAATTCAGTGTAAACGTCTCGCCACAACGATCCCCCGCGCCGTCGTACTTATAAACCATCTGTATGGCGTGACTCTTGATGGTGATGCCACGTTCTTTTTCAAGATCCATATCATCGAGCACCTGGTCCTGCATCTGCCGTTGCGAAACAGTGTTGGTATATTCCAAAAGGCGGTCGGCCAATGTACTCTTGCCGTGGTCGATGTGGGCGATTATACAGAAATTGCGTATGTTGTTCATGTTGTCGGTTTAACGGTTTGACGGTTTTTTCTCAACAGCCAAACTGAGAATTACAAAATGCAAAAGTACAACTTTTTTGTTAAATAGAATATTTTTCTCTTTCTACATTAATTATTATTAGTAATTTTGCACTCCAAATGAAACACATCTTTGTTGTCAATCCTTGTGCCGGCAGGCAGGATTCCACCGCCATACTCACCCATAAAGTTGAGACCTACGCCTCCTTGAACAACCGGTTCGACTACCAAATTTACCACACTCAAAATCCAGGAGATGCCACCAGATGGGTGCGCCAATGGTGCACCACCCACCCCAACGAACAGGTCCGATTCTATGCCTGTGGCGGCGATGGTACCCTTAACGAGGTGGTCAGCGGTTGCATCGGTTTCGACCACGTGCAAGTCACCATCCACGCCAACGGCAGTGGCAACGATTACATCAAATACTATGGTACAGTTGATGACTTCAACGACATTTCCCGCTTGGTGGAGGGTACCCCCTACCCTGTTGATGTCATGAGCATACAATATGCCTCTAGGGATGGCTATTCGGTCGGAGAGTCTCCCCTTAGGTACAGCATCAATGTATGTAATTTCGGCTTCGATGCCATGGTGTGCAAGACGGGTAACGATGTGCGTCGCAAACCTATTATTGGGGGCAAACATTCTTACACTACCGGCATCATCAAAAGTCTCTTTACCTCGCGTAGTAACTATGTCTGCATGAAAGTAAACGGTCAACCATTTTTCGATGGTCACATGCTCCTCTGCACCCTCGGCAACGGACGTTTCAATGGCGGCAACTACATGTGCTCCCCTCTCTCCATTAATGATGATGGTCTTTTGGAGGTCAACCTCTTCAAAAAAATGTCCCTCATTAAATTTGCCAGCCTTGTCAAAGCCTATAGCAATGGCACCCATATCAACCGCCCCGATGTCAAACATCTTATGCTGTACCAGCAAGCCACCACAGTGGAAATCTCAAGTCCCGAACCTTTTTGGTTGGTCATCGATGGCGAAATGCTCCATAGTAGCCACTACCTCGTACAAAACCTCCACCACGCCATCACTTTCGTCAGCCCCAAATAAAAAGGTGGGGTACAACGTTGTATGCCTCTCCATTCATCGATATGGTCGCTATCGGGTCATCTGCCTTGCTCTTACGCCCTCTCGCTGTTCGGATCGGCGTGCCGTATCCTGCCGATCCGTCGCTCCCTAGGTACGCGTATTCGTCCTCTGCCACCGTCTCGGCAAAACCTTGCAACGGGATATAGTAATCATACATCCCTGCTATCTCTTGGTATTTCTCGCGGCTCAGAAAACCACTTGCGTATACCTTCTCCAAACTGCTCCGTGTGGCTGCATTCACCGCTCCCCATAACGCTGTCACATTATGGCTACTCTCGTAGTCCTGCACCATGTCATGCGCCTCTTGCTCCGCTTCCGCTACCTTCGCTTTCCCTGTCAAGGCTGTCAGTCCGGCATAGTCTTTCTTTCTGTTTCGCTCGTACAACTCCTCCTCGCGGGCATCCATCTCCTGCTCTAGCATCTCCTGCTCGGCAAGCGCCCCTTGGTCTTGCGGGTCCGCCTCCAACTTTTTCTCTATTGCTTTCCTCTTCTCTGCATATTCCTCCTCTGTCTGCCGTTGGGCATCTCGCCGTGCCGTTACCTCGTTGCGCTCTAGCCCATGTTTCGCCATCATGTAGTCCGTTAGTTCGTCATAGGCTGCTCGGCTACCTTGGGTAAGGTTCGCCACTTCCTCCAACAATGGCTTCATATACAGCGTCACCCATTCATGCACCTGTGCGGCATTCATGCTACTCAGACGGTTCTCTGCTAGGTAGGCGTTCTCAAAGTCGGGTATGTCGGCAATGTTGAATGTGCGCCCTTCGGCTTCGTACACTGCTTGCATTAGGTCCTTGAGGCTTTGCATGCTGTCCTGCATGGCTTCGGAAAATTGGTGCGCCGCACTCGCCACCATTCTGTCGTAGGCTTTGCGCGCTACCGCTGGTCCATTGCCCCCCCGCACGTTGGTAACGTATGTCGCCACCAGTAGTATTTGCTAGCCCATTCATCCGCGACTTTACATCATTTTCTGCATTTTTTTCTGCGGATTCAGATTTTCTTCGTACTTTTGCAGCATCAAAAGAAGCATCAGATAGATTGGCGTGTGCGCTTAACTGCGTGTAAGACACACCACTGTCAGATGCTTTTCTGTCTACGGCATTGTCACTGGTTCGTGCGCTTGATTGCGTGTTTGTGGATTCACCACTCAACGACTTTGACACTGCCGTTTTTCTATTTGAATAGAAATCATGGAAGAGTTCCTTGTTTGATTTTTTGTCCGTATAGACTATATAACGCACTCCGTCTATCTTTTTCTGATAGATAACATTCGCACCTTTGTCGGTTCTTTCTCCCGTTTTGACAATGTCGGGTATAAGCCTAATCTCATCGTATGAAATTAAACCATTATCCTTACCGACATGGCGAAATATGCTATGTTTTGTACCTGCATGTGATTCATTACCTTGCTGCATTTCCAAATGTATAGAAATTCCTTTGTCGTTGGTAATGTCAACACTCCTTCTGTCCCTCTTTCCGCTGAATACATCCACCACAGCACGCTCAGCATCAGTCAAGTCCTTGCCTTCATAATGCGCACCAATCTCTGCCATACGCTTGTCCACACGGCTGCCCATGTGGCTCCCGCCTCCTTCACCGAACAGGAATATCTGGTACTTCCTTGCCACATCCTCCGTCTCCGCTGCAAGGCTTGCCCTGCGCTCCTCGGGTGTCATGTTCAAACGCTTCTGTACGTTGCGGGATTCTACTTCGCCTGCAAGATGTCGGTAAGCTGTAAAGCTATCAAATGGCATTCCCCCGTAAGCCTGTCGCCTTATTTCAGCAATCTCTTTGTTAGCTTTATTCAAAGCTAATTTAATGTCTCTTCGGATTTCTGGTTTGAAACCAACGAAATCCGAGTAAGCGTATATAGGAGAAAAGTCCTCTTTCTGTTTGAGATACCTCTTCAATGCAGTCTTAAATTTCTTCAGTTCCTTGCCGTCCAAAGATTTGTTCCAGTCATCAAAAGTAGGCAAGCCAAATCTATGTGCGTAGTAGTCCATCATTTTATCCATAGTTCTATGGATATCCCATATCATATCATTCACTTTATCGAACCACCCTGGATTGCCGCCCCTTGCAAATCCTTCAATCGCTTGAATGGCGTGCTGTATCTCATGGGCAAGAATCTCGACGTGCGGTAGCGCACTATACTTTTTGATGTAAATCGTATTCTCCTTCTCGGAGTACTTACCATCAAAATCTCGTTCACCGACAAACACCACCTTCACCCGCTTCAGTTCGGGATATGACTTAAACAGTTCATCGTTGCGCACATAGTCAGCAAGAATCTTCTCGTCCCTACTGTTATAGACATCCGCTACCTCTTGGGCTTTGCTGTTCAATTCATCCAGTCGTTTCATGTCTGCTTCCGGCAAGGTCTCGCCAGCAAACACACGTTCACAAAGGGCATCATATTCCTTGCTCCAAGGCTGCCTTGCTATCCATTTGTTCAGGTCAGCGTTACCTTCCGGCACATACTCAATGTCTGGTATTTCATACCGCCACTTTCCGTCAGCTCCGCGTTCCCAGCCAGTAGCCATCTTGATAGTCTTGGCATCTTTCTTCGCCTCTTCCATCTCACGAGCCACTGCAAGGTTGTCAAAGCGGGTAGTCACCTCCTCGGCATGGTCCGCTGCCTCCGCTCCTTTCTCGCCAATGAATTGCTCCCTCAGCCGTCCGTCTGCTTCCCCGAATTTCCTCGGGTCCACGCCCTCTAGCAAGTCGCGCATCACCCTGTCGGCAACCTCCTCGGCTGTGGTGTAGTGGATATGCAGGAAGTCACAAACGCCCTTCCAAAACCTCTCCAAAGCCTCCCGCACTCTGTCAATGGCTGTAATGGCACGCGCTTTCTCCACGGCAGAACCTTCTCCGCGGGCTATCTTCCGTTGCTCCTCGCGCAAACGCTCCGCGCCCCGTCTGCCGGAATAGTGCGCCAACACCTCATCGGCAATATCGTTGTCGTTGGTCAGCTCGGGGTAAAGCCTCTTCACCTCCTCCCAAACCGATGTGCCTTTCATCAGCTCCACGATGTTCTGCCACTCTGCAGGGTTGCCGTTGCGCATCGCTGTCGCCCAAAGGTGCGCGTACTCGTGTATCAAGGTCTCGCTCGTCGCAATCTTCGGGTCATAGTATATCTTCCCGCCACGGTAAGGCCGTACGCCTCGCCATTCTCCGTGCGGAAGAAACGAACAGTGTTATACGGGTTGTAGTGTGTGCGTCTTATGGCTGTTATCTCGTCCTCAAACTTTTGGTAGGCGTTGTAGGTCCGCTTGTCTTTAAGGTCTAGCCCCGATTGATATCTCGTGCGCCCTTTCTTCTCCTCTTTCTGAAGGAAGAAAAACCTTGGCGGGGTCTGAGTTCTCTCCACGGTGCTTACCCTGCCCTCTTGCATCTTTTTTGCTAGCCAGGCATCGCGCTTCACTTCAATGGCTCTTATCTGCTCGGCTTTCTTTAATTCAAATCTTTGGACGGCTTCACTAACAGAGAATGTCATTACCCTTTCATATGCACTCCCCTCGTCTACTCCAAACAGTCGTAGAACCTCCATAAGCGGAACTTCAGCGGCATCCTTGTTGCTAAGGTTGTTCTCCATAAGGTTGCTATTGTAGCTATCCACCTTGGCGTTATACTCTTCATTCTTACGGCACAATCTCTCATAGCTATCCCTTAGCTTCGATTCGGGATACATCTCTGCAAATCTCTTGCGCTCTAGCTGTCTGTACTTTGCATCTAATTCTCTTCTCCTATCTTCTTTTATGAAGTACTCTTCATCGGAATTTTTTATCTCGTCATATTCTTGTTGCCTACGGCCTTTATCCGCTTCTGTCAGCAATGATGGACGCACTCGCGCAAACTCATCCTCTTTAAAGAGTTCGTATGTCGTTGGATATATCTCTAATTGCTTAGCCTTGAATTTCAACTCCTTCGCTAGGAAATCATCAACAAGTTTGCTTATTGCAAACTTGTTAGCCTCGTAGGTGCTAGCGTACGAATTTGCGGCTTTCTCTGCATTGGAATAGTCTATCTCACCTTTTGCTCGGTTGCTGTCTTCCCAAGAATAGAATAGTGTCTTATTTAACGCTTTCCCTGTATGATGCCATTCTGAAACCTTAATTACGCCAAGCCCCACTAAGGCATCGAAAGCTGCCCGCGACACTCCGTATTTCTTTCTGAAGTTCCCTTCCGAGAATGTTCCTTCATCCTCTGCTTCCTTGGCACGGACGCTAATTTTCGTTCCGTCCTCACGTTCGGTGTATCCGCTGTTGTCCCATTTCTCTTTGGACCTACGTTGCTCGCGTGCTCCGTTTGCCTCGTCAAGGACCTGTTGCCCTTCCTCTTCATCGCCAATCACCTCCAGGCCGTTTGCCTGCATGATGCCTGCAAGGGTATCGCACAACTCTGTCTCCTCCTCGCTCACCGGGGTAACGGCGGAAGATTCCATTCGCTGCTCGCGGGGTCCGTTATCCTGCCCATTCATCCGCGACTTTACATCATTTTCTGCATTTTTTTCTGCTGTTTCAAAATTTCTTCGTATCTTTGCAGCCGATAAAGCATTCGATGGATTGGATTGCGCGCTTTCTTGCGTGTTCTGCATACCACTATCGGGTGCTTTTCTGTTTGTATAGAACGACACGAATTTCTCCTTGCCCCTATCTTTTCCTGCAATCACAGTATACTCAACACCATTTTCTTTGTCCGTGTAAGCGTATTCTATTTTGCCTTTGTTCATGGTGCGTTCTCCAAGCGACAACGCTTTCTGTATCTTCTCTATCTCGTTGGCGTCAAACCAACCTTCTTTCTCACCGTAATGACGGTATATAGCGTGTTTGCTTCCCGCTTTTAGTTCATGACCTTGTACAAACATCATTTTGCGACCATTGCCGTCCTTGTCTGTAAACGACACAACCTCACGGTCCCTCTTCCCGCTGAACACGTCCACGATAGCGCGCTCCTCATCCGACATGTCTTTGCCCTTGAAATATTCGCCTATCTCAGCCATATGTTTGTCCGTGCGGCTACCCATCATACGCACATTATCATTTGTTCCGAATTTCCTCGGGTCCACGCCTTCTAGCAAGTCGCGCATCACCCTGTCGGCAACCTCCTCGGCTGTGGTGTAGTGGATATGCAGGAAGTCACAAACGCCCTTCCAAAACCTCTCCAAAGCCTCCCGCACTCTGTCAATGGCTGTAATGGCACGCGCTTTCTCCACGGCAGAACCTTCTCCGCGGGCTATCTTCCGTTGCTCCTCGCGCAAACGCTCCGCGCCCCGTCTGCCGGAATAGTGCGCCAACACCTCATCGGCAATATCGTTGTCGTTGGTCAGCTCGGGGTAAAGCCTCTTCACCTCCTCCCAAACCGATGTGCCTTTCATCAGCTCCACGATGTTCTGCCACTCTGCAGGGTTGCCGTTGCGCATCGCTGTCGCCCAAAGGTGCGCGTACTCGTGTATCAAGGTCTCGCTCGTCGCAATCTTCGGGTCATAGTATATCTTCCCGCCAACAGTAAAGCCGTACGCCTCACCATTCTCCGTGCGGAAGAAACGAACATGATCCGTTATCTTTGCATCGGCTTCGTTGAATATCACGTAGTTCTTTGCGCCGTCAGCACGTCCACCGCGCCGATAGTCGGCTGGATATTTGATGCCGGTAAGGCCTAATTGAGACAAAAATTTGCTTGCTATTTCATCACCCCCTAAATAATGCGAAAGTGTATGATAAAGTTCGTTGCCACTGAGCATAGACACAAGGCCGGCGGCCTCTGTTCGCAAGACATCTTCGTCCGAATATTTCGATGGCATTTTTAACCTTTCGCGGATATCATCCACATCGTCGCGGTTCAAGTCCATCAATGCTTCTATGATAGTCTCTTGCTGTTGCTTAGTAGGCTCTGCATCCCAATCAAGGTAGTTGCGCCCGTTGTCGTCGGGGATATCTACGGTGTAGAGAATCCTTCTTCCTAGTTTCGGATGCGTCCATTCATCGGCTGTGGTTTTGAGCATTATCGCCAAAGCCCTCTTCGATCTCTCATTGCCTATACTTCGAAACCACTGCACCGTTTCGTCATACGTCAATGCTCCATCATTAAATACCGGAGCGACAATAGATACCTCTTCGGGAGTAAGATTATTGCCGGTATATACCATGTTTCTGAACGGAGCGTATGGGTCCACAGCAGAATGGGCATACATCCTACTTATGCCTTCCACCTCGGTCACATACGTTCCCCAACCATAGACTTGAGCGCCTTCTCCCTCTCCCATATGGCTATGGTCGAAGTGGTCGAACTCCGCTCCGCTACCGTGGTAGACTTTTTGAAGACGTGCCGCTTCTTTGGCATTTACCTCTTGGGTTTCAGCTAAACCGGTAGTGTCTTTAAACTCGCCGCTATAAAGCGCCTGCTTTATCGACTTCACTATTTCCGCCAAAGGCTTGCCCTCTGCACGGCGCAACTTTATCGCATCGTAGAAGAACTCCGTCACATGGGCGTTGCCGTCGTTCGTTGTTCCCTCGTTTGCCTTAGGCGACACAACAATGCTGATACCGTTCAACTCGCCATGGTTGTCAAAGGTCGATACCTTTGCGTTATGGTCAGCCAAACGGATAGTGACAATCATGCCGTTCTTCGTCTCAAACGTGGCATATTCCGACTTGCTACCGTGCCGTTCTGCGCCAAGGGCTTTGGCAACATCACCGATAAATGTTTTCGCTTGATTAGAAAGATTTTCATACTTTGACGCAACATCATCAATATTTTTTAGTACCTTTGCACCATCAGCACTTGAAACGACAGTTGGTTGATGTTCCTCATTTTGAGAAACGGACGCGGTTTCAAGTGCTCTTTTTTGTTTTTTATTCAGCTTTGTTTTCCCGTTTGCCTCGTCCAGGACCCGCTGCCCTTCCTCTTCATCGCCAATCACCTCCAGGCCGTTTGCCTGCATGATGCCTGCCAGAGTATCGCGCAACTCTGTCTCCTCCTCGCTCACCGGGGTAACAGCATCGGCACGTTGCTCGCGCAACTCTTCGGGCATCTCAACCTCTTTACCATCGCGGAAGAACTTACGCGATAGCAGATGGCCGTTGTAGTCCCACACCTCATACAGACCGTCTTCCTTGCCGTCTTTGTAGGTTATACGGGATTTAAGTTGCCCGCTGTCCCACCACTCCTCACTCAGTCCGTCTTTCTTGTCGTCTTTGTAGTTGATACGAGACATCAGTTGCCCGTCTTTATCCCACCACTCATACAGACCGTTATACTTGCCGTCTTTGTAGTTGATACGATGCCGTAGCTTGCCGTCTTTACCCCACTCCTCATACAGCCCGTCTTTCTTGCCGTCTTTGTAGGTTATACGGGATTTAAGTTGCCCGTTGTCCCACCACTCCTCACTCAGTCCGTCTTTCTTGCCGTCAGCCTTAGTCTGTTTCTCTTCCTTAGGCTCTACTTTTGTCTCTTCCGCTTTCTGCTTTTCCTGCTCGCGCAACTCTTCGGGCATCTCAATCTCTTTACCATCGCGGAAGAACTTACGCGATAGCAGATGGCCGTTGTAGTCCCACACCTCATACAGACCGTCTTCCTTGCCGTCTTTGTAGGTTACGCGAACTCTCTGCTTCCCGTTGCTGTACCACTCCTCATACAGTCCGCCTTTCTTGCCGTCTTTGTAGTTGATGCGATACATCAGTTGCCCGTCGTAGTCCCACATCTCATACAGTCCGTTATACTTGCCGTCTTTGTAGGTTATACGGGATTTAAGTTGCCCGTTGTCCCACCACTCCTCATGCAGTCCGTCTTCCTTGACCTCAGCCTTAGGCTGTTTCTTTTCCTTCTTTGCATTTCTCTCCGCCGCCTCGATAGCTTTCAATTCATCTTTGATTCTCTTATACTCCCTAAGAAGCTCCAGCTTGTGCTTCATGGTCTTGTTGAGCATATTCTCGTGGCGTTCATAATGCGCGATACTGGACTCGACTCCGTTAGTTGTATAGAATACATCATCATCGTTGTACTCCTTGCGGATTTTGGACATCCGCTGTTCCTTTGTGGCTTTCTCCTCGCCTTCAAACTGTGCTCCGAGAAACTTCGCGTAATCCGCTGCAGTCTTGGTCAAATCATAAGAGCCGGCGCTATAATACAACTTCCCATTATCCTCTCTGCAACGCAGGACGGCACCATTCTTGATGCAGGACTCCACATATTGCGCTTCGGTCATCACTTGACCATTGAACCTATATTTCTTGCTAAGTGTCCTATCCACATTTGCTGCAGTCATGGCAATCTTTCCTTTCAAGAAACCATGATACTTGCTTTCAAGCTGTTTCTTGGCTTCGGTCTTTGCGGCAGTCTCGGCTTCCTTGCGCTGTCTGTCCTCGGCGAGTCTGATTGTGTATCTCAGATGATGCAACTCATCGTCCACTTGCTTCATACGGTCAAAATAGTCCGAATACTTTTTAGCGACTACATCGAACTCTTTTTGTGCTTGTTCCATCGTCAAGGTGCCATCTTTCACCTTCGCTTGCAGCTTTGCACGCTCACGGTTTACCTCTTCCTCCTCGGGGAACACCTCGGCACGCTCTTTTGTCCCTATTTCTAGCGCATTATCAAGGTATTTTTCACGTGCCTTCATCTCTTCAATGTCAGAGTCCGAACTCCACTCCTTGCGTTCGTAGGTGCTTTTTTTAGCCGGTTCTACTTTCTGTTTCCCCTGCTCGCGGGCATCAGTCATTTCTTGATATTTCCCATTGAAATAATCGAAATACTCGCGTAGGTGCGGCTTGATATTGCGCAGCTCGAAGTTGCCAAGTGCATTTGTCACCCGTTCCTCGAATTGTTTGAAAGCCCTTTCCTTTACTGTTCCCTCTGGTTCGCCAAAAGCAAAGCCGTTAACTTCGGACTGACTGAGACAATAATAATACCAAAGGTCACCCTTTACCGTCTGTATGTCGGTACGTCCCATGCCATCAAAGACAGGCATGTCCGCGAAATCGGGTTTTCCAATTTTGCTTGGTTTATCCTTTGTTTCCTCTTTGGCTTGTGTGTTCTGTGGTTTGCTAGCGGGAGTTTCCTCCTCCGCTGTGGGCTCTTCCTCTTCAGTCTCCACTGCGGGCGTTTCCTCAACGGGTACTTCCTCCTCCGCTTGGATTGCTTCCGCTATGTCGCCTTGGTATTCCGCCATCACCTCATCCCAAAAGGCTTTATCCTTTGCCGCATCCTCATAGCTTGTTTGGGCTTTCTCTAGGGCTTTCTGCAATGATTCGTCCTCTCCTATCGGTGCATCGGCATACGCCTCTCTTGCGGCTTGTAGCTTCTCCTTTGCGCTTTGTAACTTTGCCGTTCTATCGGCTACCGTTGCTTCTATCTTTCTGCCAACCATGTCCG
Source organism: uncultured Bacteroidaceae bacterium (assembly GCA_964483145.1). Taxonomy (GTDB): domain Bacteria; phylum Bacteroidota; class Bacteroidia; order Bacteroidales; family P3; genus Colimorpha. The sequence continues at coordinate 14,193 of CAZAAK010000009.1, read as the reverse complement.
CCAACTTTTCTTTGAGTTCTCTGTATGTCTTGGCGGCTGGTCTCTCTGTGGGGGCGGGCGTTTCTGTGGTTGGCGTAGCGGGTGCGGGTTCCTCGATCTGCGCGGGATCCTCGGCCTTCGCGGGGGTGCCAGGTCGCTCTTCTTCCTGGGGCTCTTCCTCTACTTCCTCCTCGTTAGTCTCTTCGGCATCCTCTGTGGGTGTGGTCTCTTCCTCTTCCACAACATCCTCCCCGGTATCCTCTTCTGTGGTATCTTCAGCGGGTGCTGTCTCTGCGGGAATACTCAGTATTCGCTCGCTCGCCTCGTTCATCGGGATATACTCCACCTCTCCGCCGTCTATGGTCACCTTCACAAAGTTTCCTTCGGCATCTGCCTCTATGACCATTTTCCCGTTTCGGTTCACTGCCTTATAGCGTCCTTCTATTACGGCATCTCGCACGCTTCCGTCATCCATTTTCACGCGCACATGTGCTCCTGTGGTTATCTCTGCGGGGGTCTCCTCTTCTTGTTCTGTTTCCTCTTCGGTCTCTGCTACTGGTACTTCCTCTTCAGTCTCCTCTTCCTCTCTTGCCTCCCTGGCTTGCTGCCTATGGCTTTCCATCAGCTTCTCGGCATTCGCATCCGCTATCTTCTGCAACTCACTCACCGCAACTGTCTCTTCTCGCTGTTTCCCCTCTTGGTCTGTCACCGTCATGGTGGCATTCCCATCGGCTATCTTAGTCACCACGGCATGCTCTCCGTTCCGCATCTCTATCTCGCTCCCCTCTACAACAGCCCCCTGTAAGGTCGCCAACGCCTCATTCTGCAAACCAAATAATCGTTTTGTTCAGAGCAGCGCACCAAAATATGACAAGTAATACCCAAAAGCGCAACCAATGGGGCTATAACGAATCCCCTGCAAGAAGAGAATGCCTCCAACCATTTTGCAACCTACAGTAGATTGAGACCAAACAACCTGTAGGCTGAACAGTTATCAGTTGTTACTACTTGTTTTGTCCCGTCTTCAAGCTCCACCTCACAGCCAGAAAAACCGAGAGAGTACTGATTGACGCTACCAACAGAAAAGTCAGCAGAAAATCAACTCCCCTCATGGCCACGGGGAAGGCCGACACTATAAAGTTGTCGCCCATCTTGACTATACCGAACCATTGCTGTAAAAAGCAGATGAAGAAGCCTACCAACAGCCCCACAACCACACCCACAATCGAAATCATCACGCCTTCTATTCGGAATGTCTTTCGGATGCCCGACTGCAACATGCCCATATTCCGAAGCGTGTCAATGTCGTTTTTTTTGTCCAATACCAATAGCGACAACGAGGCCACCAAATTCAGTGTGCTAATGAGCACTATCAAGGACAAAACAAGATATATTCCCAGACGTTCGCTTCGGAAGACCTTATAGTAGACCGGCTGTTGCTCAAAACGGTCTTTGACCGTATACCCATCGCCCAACAACTCGATCACCTCCTGTCTCAGTTTTTTGACATTAGCAACCGGCTGCAGCGAAACGGCCAAAGCAGTACACTCATCAGGCCCATAGTTCATCAGCCGTCGCACAAAATCGATGTCGGCGACCACATATCGGTTGTCAATATCCTGTTGGATATAGAAGTTGCCCCCAGAATAAGCATAAGCAGTATTCAATGCTTGATCCACAGTCAAGCCCATAGCCATACCTCTCTTTGGAATATGCACAGCCACCGGCACGTTGGATGCTTCCCGAATGCCTAAATTATGGTAAACTTCGGCGCCAAACAGCAAAAAATAAACCGATCTATCTACCGATTCCGTTTCACCGCCAAGCCTAGCATCTGATGATTCGGCCGATGCCTTAAGCCCATACACACCCTCGTAAATCAGCGTGTCCAAACCGGTAATTTTGGAGTAGCTTTCGTCAACTCCACGCAAGGACACAATAGCCTGATTGTGAAGATGAGTTACCCATGCATTTTCTTCCACAATGCACGAGACTTCCTCCACCCCTACCAACTGTTGCAATTTCGCAAATTCCATATCACCGGTATGGAATGTCTTGCCCCTAGCAGGTTCCACCAACAATGGCGGGTCGAATGAATTGAATAAACTTTGCGTAAGATTGCCTATGCCATTGTAGACACTCAGCACCACTATCAAGGCTGCCGTACTGACGGCAATGCCAACAAGCGATATCCACGAAATGACATTGACTACCGTCTTCTGCTTGTGCGAGAAGAAATAGCGACTGGCTATCAAGAAATTGAGATTCATGTCAACTCCGCAAAGCCAGATCTTTCACTGCTTTAACAGGCGGTCTATTTTTTCCACATAGTCAAGAGAGTCGTCCAAATAATAGTCCAACTGTGGAACAATGCGCAATTGTTTTGCCTCCCGGTTACCCAAGCGCCGGCGGATATCAGAAGCATGCGCCAAAATGGCATCGACAATACCTTGCTTAGTAGCGGCTACAGCAGGATTGCCGCCTTGGGCGGGGATCACTCCAATGGGCATGATGCTAACATGCACGCGGGCGATGGAGAGGTCTGGCGAAACGCGCACACCTGTAACGGTAATGAGCGAGTTGCCCAACACAGCCTTCATCTCACGCAAGAAAATCTCACCTAAGTCCTGTTGGATGAGGCGTGATATTTTTTGTTGACGAGTACTTTCCAAAATCTAAAAATCAATTTATTACAAACGCCAACCTATACGGATGGGAATAAAAACAGTCTGCTGCGTCAACACTACCCCTGCCTCAACGTATACACTGTGATAGTTGCGGTCCATTTCCTGATAGGCGTGATCGTAGAACCAGTTCAGCCCAGCATACACCTCCACGTACTCACTCATGGTGGTGCCATAATTATTGTCGTTCAACAGCACACTGCCACCCAAGCGGGCGCCTACCATCGGGGCAAAAGTAGCATTGATTGGACGGTAGTCCATATCCACAAACACCTGCGCCATATGACTAGCACTCACGCCCTTATTACCTTGGTAAAGGGGCAGGCAATAGCTGTAGCCAAGTCCACCACCCAAAAAGAAGTCTTGACTGATGTTAATTCCGTTGATCACATTCAAACCGAAAGCTTCCTCATGATCCCTCAGATTGTAGCCGTTGGCTGTAGACGGATTGGTATTGCCATCACTGACCACTTTCTGCTTGCCGTAGTTGCCCACATTGTGCAGATAACCAGCTTCGACTTTTAGCATATACTCCACATTGGGTTTTTCCTGCTTGAACTGTGCCATTGCCGAACCGGCGGCAACAAGCATAACTGTCAGTAAAATAACTCTTATATTCTTCATTGTACTACAATTTGCGACTGCAAAGATAAGGAATTATTTCCAATCAACACCACATATGTTCCTGCGGGAAGCCCGTGAGAAATACGTTCTCCACTTTGCAAGTTATTCTTTTCCAGCACCTTTCTACCCATAGAATCGATCATCACGACATTAAATTTTTTGTCGTACTGCCCCATGTCAACAGTAAATTCTCCTCCCAAAGTAGGGTTAGGATAGAGATGCAACGGATTTTTTTCTGCCGCACAAGACATTCCTTCCACACACATCATATTGCTGTCGATGACTGCCAAAGTATATTCTCCAGGGGAAAGACGGGTTGTAAAGTAACCCGATGCCGTTACACTGCCCGATGTACGGCTTCTCGACACCACTTGCCACGGTTGCTGTGCATCGGACCGATACACTAGGCAAAGCGAGTCGAGAGTAAGACGGTTGTCGTAGAAACCTTGATCTACAAAAGCTGCTCCGGCAGTTCCGTTAGAACCCATATTGTAAAGGAAACGACCCGTGACATTGCCTTCCCAAGGCACATTACCAACAACCCTCCAATAGCGATTAGCAAGCCGCACTATCCCTTCCTGCTCTCCTCCTGTAGGTTTAGCAAAATGGTGACCGACATGCACCCATGAATTTGCTTCGGTAGTAGTTTTGCCTACCATAATTTTGCAGTAACTGTTGTCCAGTTGCCTCAAGCCCTTGGTGGAGAGCGACACAGTATCGTCTGTACAGGCATCAGAAAGTTGGTGGCAGTAGTCCACCACTGCAAAGGAAGCACGGAAGGGAAGCCTAAAAGTTTGCGTGGCTACACTGTCGTCAAAAGCCATCAACTGCTCGCACTGCAGAAGGTCGCTACTGAAAAAGGTGATTGGCACACGATTGTCAAAAGCATAGTGGTCGGTACCGCGCAAACGTTGCCTCAATACAACAGTGGCACTGGTGTCGTCCGATACAAAGTTGTTTATGGAGTAATCCACAAAACCCGGATGGAAAACATGAAAGTCGAAAAATCCAGTAAGGTCCATCCCGCTATAAAACGAAAGGCTGTCACGCAATTGGACAGCGTCCAGATTGCCAAAGGCGCAATTGCGGAACAAACGGGTCATGCTGTGGTAGAAAAGCGAGTCGCCCATATAGCCACGCAACGAGTGCCACACCATAGCACCCTGTTGATAGGTGGTGATACCATAAGTGTAGTATTGAGACATGCCTGACGGCGAACACCAACCACCGTCATCAATATGAGCCGACCGCAGCACTGCAGAAAGTTTGCCCTGGTAGTAATCCGTGGCAGCATCCTTGCCCCAAAGAGCCTCTGCGGCAACCTCTTCACAGAAAGTGGCCCCACCCTCGTTTATCCACATGTCTCCTTCCGTAGCGCATGTCACCAGATTCCCGAACCAGGCGTGCCCCAATTCGTGACAGATGGTCATATGGCAAAGGTTGTCGGTGGAAGCCATACACTGCGATACCAAACCGATATTGTTTGCATGTTCCATCGAGCCCTCCGGAGTAGAGATGTATCCGATACGCTCCCAACGGTAAGGCCCAAAGCAACGCTCGTACTGAGGTAGCACATCCTCCAATAGGTCGAATGTAGCACAAACACTGGCACTGTCGTGGGTGGTAAAACCCAAGATAGCGGGATAGGAACCGTAAAGTCCTTCATACTCGCGCTCAATCACATGCCAATTAGCCGAGGCAATAGAAGAAAGATAAGTTGGTATAGGGTAGTCTAAAAGCCATACGCTCGTACTGCTGCCATCGACATGGAAAACCTCCGACTGCTTGATGCCGCTACAGATGGCCCTCCATCCGGGTTTGGAAGCAACCGTGTACCGGTATGTGGCTTTGTCGTAGAAATTATCACGGCAAGGATACCAACTGCGCCCAAAAACATGCGGATAGGCCGAGAAAGCTACCCCCAGATTGTAATGGATGCTGTTGTCCATGTGCATCCCGCCAAAGCCATAATCTTCCACATAGCCACTCGAGGCATACGCCACCGCGACCACATGCGTATCACCCGCCTGCCCGTCAGACAATCCAATGCACAGCAAGCTATTATCAATGTCGTAGGTAAAGGCACTTGCCGTAACACCGTCCAGCAATACAGCCGAAACCGAGTCACATATCAAGTCGAAAGCAACCGACTGGCAGTCCTGGGTAAGCCTAAACGTAATTTCCGCATTGGCTATCAACTGCTTGTCTACTGTTTTGCCCATGTCCAGAATCAGGTTATAGTGCAAAACATCTATCGAATCCGCCTCAGCTGTTTGACCAAAGACTCGGTTTGGGGAGGATGCCAACCATAGTGGCAACAAAAAAAGCAATATCTTTTTCATAGGTTCACTACATTCTAAATCAGCAAATAACGCAATATCTTTCCGACTCGCAAAATGCAAAAATACAAAAAAAAATTGGTGGAACAAAAAAAAGTTCATACTTTTGCAAAATGATATCGAAGTGATCTCGAATTAAAATTGCAGAAACAATTGACAACATAACGCTAAAATCTTATCAACAAATGGACACAAAAGAGTTTACAAAGCAAATGGCAACAGCAAACAACGGATTCATTCATCTGTTTGTCAACATCTGCCTCCTAGCATGCATTATTTTGCTCTCCGCCACCCTGGCCCCCACCAATGAAGGCCTTGCCGTCTTTTGCGGAAGCGTTGGATGCATCATCTACACATTCCACATAATAGGTTTTATGACCATTCAGCCCAATCTTGCCCGCGTGCTCACTTTCTTTGGCAAGTATCGCGGCACCGTAACCGAAAACGGTTTTTTTTGGGTAAATCCCCTCTATGCCAAACGCCGCCTCTCTCTCCGCGCCAGGAACATGGATGTTGAACCTATCAAGGTCAACGACAAAAACGGCAACCCCATCATGATTGGTTTGGTTTTGGTGTGGAAAATCAAAGACACCTATAAGGCATGTTTCAATATCGAGGTTGAGAGCAACGCTGCCGACAACACTACACTTAAAGGCTACGACAAGTTTGTTAACGTTCAAAGCGATGCCGCCTTGCGCATGGTTGCAGGTCTCTATGCTTACGACAATATCAACAACAATCATATAGAAGAGATTACCCTCCGTAGCGGTGGCGAGGAGATTAATAACCGCCTTGAGGAAGAGCTCCGTAGCCGGCTCTCCATTGCTGGCATCGAAGTGGTGGAAGCCCGCATCAACTATCTAGCATATGCTGCTGAAATTGCCAGTGTGATGCTCCGCCGCCAACAAGCCGAAGCCATTATCTCCGCCCGTGAAAAAATTGTCGATGGCGCTGTCAGTATGGTCGATCTCGCCCTCAAGAAACTCTCCAATGAACATATCGTTGAGCTTGACGAAGAACGCAAAGCCGCCATGGTCAGCAACTTGCTTGTGGTCCTTTGTGCCGATGAGAGTGCCAGTCCCGTCATTAATACCGGTAGCCTCTACTAAAAATAACGGGGAGGCCCACCTTCTTGATGTCGAACCAAACGCATTCATGCACGCCTGTTCCAAATTCCCACAACTGCCCACCAATTCAAAACTATCAGTTTAAATGAAGAAATCGTTTGCGCTCAGAGTCGATTCGGGAGTCTACGAAGCTATCGAAAAATGGGCCGCTGACGAGTTCCGCAGCACCAATGGACAGATTGAGTGGATTCTATCCGATGCTCTCAAACGCGCCAAACGAATACCCAAAAAAGTTCCCGAAAACCCCAAAGAGAACCCAAAAACTGCCGTAGAAGATTGATACTACGGGAAATAATAGCGGAGAATGTTTCACTCCAAACGAATTCACACTAGTACCGCACCACTAGAAACAACATCCCTATCATGCCAGAAATCCTTCGAGTTGAAGGTCTCAAGAAAACCTTCTCCCTATCGAAAAAACAACAACGCCTGGAGCACACCCACTGCACATCAAAAGTAGCTGTTGATGATGTCTCCTTCTCTGTCAGCCAAGGCGAAATCTTTGGTCTGCTCGGCCCCAACGGTGCCGGAAAGACCACCACTCTCCGCATGCTCGCCACCCTTATCAAGCCAGACCTCGGTGATGCTTGGATTGATGGCTGCAGTATTGTCAGCCAACCCGAAGAGGTCCGCGCCAAAATCGGATTCCTCACCAGCGAACTCAAATTGGAGGATTTCTTCACTCCCAACTACCTCTACGACTTTTTCAGCACCCTCCACGGTGTTGACGAATCCATCGCTCTCGCTCGAAAAAAGAAACTCTTCCAACGCTTCGGCATAGACAAATTCGCCGAGGTCAAAGTTGCCAACCTCTCAACCGGCATGAAACAAAAGGTCAGCATTGTCATCTCTTTGGTGCACGACCCCGCCATTATCATTTTCGATGAACCCACCAACGGCCTCGATGTCATCACTGCCCGATCCGTCACCGACTTTCTCCTAGAACTCCGCGACCAAGGCAAAACCATCATTCTCTCCACTCACATCTTCAGTTTGGTGGAACGCCTTTGCAACCGTGTGGGCATCATTATCGATGGCCGCCTCACTCATTGCGACACCCTCGAGACCGTCTGCAACGGACTCTCTATTGAAGACCGCTTTTTCGAAATATACAAAACTGTAAAAGGAGACGAACAATGAAACCGCACAACAACACAGGCATTATCATCAAAAAGGAATTCGCACGTTTCTTCGGCGACAAATCTTTGGTTTTCACTGCCATCATTATGCCGGGGCTACTCATCTACCTTATCTATACCTTCATGGGCATATTCTCGCTCAATAAGTTCGAGCAGGAAGAAGCCGACCGCCAAGCCACCGTGGAGCAACTCTACCAATCGCCTCTCACCCCCGACGAAGAGGCTCTCCTCGACTCGCTCGATGCCATCCGGCAAGCTGCACTAATGGAAGCCGAGGCGCAAAGCGGCAGCGATGTTCAGGAGTTCGGCTCCATCATGGGTAATCTTATCCCAGTGCTTATCATCATGTTGCTGTTCTCTGGATGTATGGCCGTAGGGCCTTCTGCCATCGCCGGCGAAAAAGAGCGCGGCACCATCGCCACCCTACTGGTTACGCCCATGAAACGCAGCGAACTAGCCCTCGGCAAAATTATCAGTCTCTCCTGCTTCGCACTCCTCAGCGGCCTCTCCAGTTTCCTAGGCATCATCCTTTCGCTACCAAAAATGCTCCACGCGGAGCAGGTCTCCATTCAAACAAGTCTCAACGGTGGCATATATTCTTTCGGCGACTACCTACTCATCCTGCTTCTTGTCATCAGCACAGTACTCATTATCATCTCCGCCATTTCCATCCTCTCTGCGTGGGCTAAAGATGTCAAATCCGCCGGCACCATGATTACCCCTCTCGCACTCTTCATCATGCTAGCCGCCCTCACCCCAATGATTGGCAACCCGAGCAACCCCGCGCTATACCTTATCCCAGTCTACAACAGCGCCCAATGCATGGCTTCCATCTTCTCCTTCCACATGGAACTTGTTCCACTTCTCATCACTGTCGGCTCCGACCTACTCTATACCGCTCTCGCCGTCTTTGCCCTCACCAAAATGTTCAATAGCGAAAAGGTTATGTTCTCGCATTAAGCTCAAGCGCAGCCGGTGCCCATGGACTGTACGGCGTGGCGAGTTTGGCATAATGCCCAGCTCCACTATACAATAAATCCCGACTAACTACGTTATACTCCATTCATGAAGCCTTCCCGCCGATTCATACTTTTTCTGTTCACAGCAGTATTGCTACTATCCTTCTTGACTAGCTGCAGCAACAAGGGTGTCCACATGCCTAAGCACCGCAAACGGCGTCACTGCGACTGCCCCACTTTCGCACAGAGCCTTTCATCTCCTTTCACCCCCAATGATGGAACCATCTACTGCTGAACAACATAAACGCACCCTAGGTAATTATCTACCCGCCGCAGCTGTTGGCCCAGTCTACGATTTCCTCAATCAACATGTTGTCCGCTTGCACATTGCCCGTGAGCGGCGGTCCAAATTTGGCGATTACCGTTGGCCTCAGCCCCGTCACCTATTTCATGAAATCAGCGTCAACGGCAACCTTAACCCCTATTTTTTCCTTTGGGTTCTGCTACACGAAATGGCCCATCTCAACACGTATGAACGCTATGGCAACAAGCCGCAGCCCCATGGTCACGAATGGCAAGAGGAGTACCGCCAACTGATTCTGCAGTACACCAATTGCTTCCCCAATGAGCTTGTCACACCCCTGCGCAGATACTGCTCTCGCATCCCCCTAAGCCATTCTTTGGCAAGGAATATCGAAGAGCTCCTCCAACGCCACAACCCCGGTTACGACCCCGCTACCGACCTCACTCTCAACCAACTTTCGCCTAACATCTCCTTTCACCTCGTAGCCAAGCCTCGCTACCATTTCCGCGCCATCGAAAAACGCCGCACCCGATGGATCTGTCAAAACCTTAACGATGGCAAGCAATACCTCATTTCCGGCTCAGCCCAAGTTATCCCCGATTAGCGTGCAATAAAATCTTTGCCCTCCAGCATAGGAACGAATTTGGCATCGCCCAAATCTTCTATGCACCATTGAGACGAATCTTCTCCATTCTTGCGGATGCGCAACATGCGCTGCACCTCGTCGCCAACGGGGATAACCATAATGCCACCTACCTTTAGCAGTTTCATAAGTCCCTCGGGAATTTGGAGCGCGCCACAAGTAACCAAGATACGGTCGTACATAAAATCCTTCATCTCAGGCACGCCATTGAAACTGTCTCCCAAAAAACAATGTGCCTGGTTGTAATGCAAGGCTGCCAATAGGTCTTTGGTCTTACGGAAGAGGGTCGCATGGCGCTCAACGGTATAGACCCGGGCGCCCATCTCGCAAAGGATGGCTGTCTGATACCCACTACCGGTACCCACCTCAAAGACAGTCATCATAGGCTTGACCTCCAAAAGTTGCGTCTGCCAGGCAACAGTATAGGGCCTAGAGATTGTTTGGCCGCAATCGATGCTGACCGCCTGATCGACATCATACAGAATATGGTCCAACAGAGTTTCGCCAACAAACCAATGCCGCGGAAGCTTGTCCATTGCGGCTAACACTTTTTTGTCGGTAATACCTCTTTGCTTGAGTTGTGCCACCATACGATGACGCCAGCCAACATATTTGGGTTGGTCGGGCAAAATCATTACACTCATATTGGTTGTGCTTACATTTGTACTGCGAAAACAGTTCGCGTTCAGTCTTTATCCCTCCAGCCTTGGGCGCGCAGTTGAATGGTACTGTTCTGTGGAGTAACCATAACGGCAGGGGAACCCTCCTCGGTAATGTGGCCAATGATGTGCACTTCTGTGCTACTTTTGATTTTCTCATAGTCCTTCTGACTGATAGTGAAGAGCAACTCATAGTCCTCGCCACCATTGAGGGCATTGCTGACGGGCAACATGTTCTGGCTCATCTCGGAGCAGACCCGCGTGGTCTGGTAGTCAATTGGCAAACGTTCCTCGTAGACTTCGCACCCGCATTTGCTTTGCTTGCAGATATGCAGCAATTCGCTTGCTAAACCATCACTAACATCAATCATGGATGTCGGCACAATTTCCTTCTCTGCCAAGAGTTTGACAATATCTGCGCGAGGTTCGGGCTTGAGGTAACGTTCCAACACGTAATCGTAGCTGTCAAGGTCGGGCTGAAAATTGGGATTGGCCTGATAGGTTACCTTTTCGCGTTCAAGAACAAGCAACCCACTGTAAGCACTACCAAGGTCGCCACTAACACAAATAAGGTCGTGAAGGCGGGCCCCACTACGATAGGTAATCTTTTCACTCTCTACCTCACCAATAGCGGTAACGGAGATGACCATCCCCAATCGGCTACTGGAAGTGTCGCCGCCTACAAGGTCGACATCGTAACGCTCGCAACAGAGCCGGATACCGGCATATAGCTCATCGAGAGCCTCTACCGAAAAGCGGTTGCTCACGGCAATACTCACTAGCACCTGTCGGGGTGTGGCATTCATGGCACAGATATCACTGAGATTGATAGCTATAGCCTTGTACCCTAGGTATTTAAGCGGGGTATACATCATATCGAAATGGATACCCTCCACCAACATATCAGTAGTAACAACCGTTTTCCTCTTGCCAGTACCCAATACTGCGCAATCGTCGCCAACACCTTTGACAGTACTTTTATTAAAGCGGGCGAACCCACTAGTGAGGCGGTCTATCATAGCAAATTTCCCAAGGGATTCCAGCTCGGTACGGCCTTCTTGATATTCTAAATGTTCCATTGTCGTGCACTCAAAAGAAGTGCAAAGATACATTTTTTTCTCCACTCATCGCAAAAAAGAGCCAAAAAAAATAGGAAACATGCATTCATATAGTATTCCATGTCTTGCTATAAACAATGCTTGATTGTTGATTCAACGGTATTTAAGTGCTTCCCTGCCTAGATTAAAGTGCCTCATATACGGCAAGTAGTGCACCTCGGGGAGGAAGCTATTAACCCACATCCGTTTCTCATCTTGATTTTGGTTTACTGTTGGGCAAGGGTGGAGTATAGGTGGGGCATAGATAGACTCGTCTTTTTGTTTACATTTTGTTTTCTTTTCTCCTACTTTTCTTTTATTCTTTGTTTACCTAACCTAAACAAAAGGTAAATAAAAGGTAAATAAAAAGACGAAGTTACATATACCTCACCTATACCCCACCCTTGCCTAACCTATTCCGCACCATTCCCAGTTCACTAGCCTGCAAATCCCTCATACCGATGACATACAACGTTTTGCAGTTGTACGCGACCCAATATTGATTATTCAGCCTGAACTTCCGGCAGTATTCCGCAAACAGCATGGTAATTGCGGAAGATCTCATCTACACTATTTTGGCCGCATCCGATATCTTGCCGCATGGAACTACTCATCCGCACCCGAAAAAACAGTATTGCATTGTCAAATCAAGCATACATTTGCTATCGAAGGAACTAGACAAAGGAAATATTACTCGGCTCAAGATACATGACAATACATTTAAAATCAATTGTTTGTATGTATACATTTTGACTAAGTCGCCCACAAAACACCACAAAAATGCTCACCATATCAAAAACATTTTGTACCTTTGCACCGTAAAAAACAACAATGCGGACACACTGGCAAAAAGGGTTCCTCCGGCGTTGGACGCGGCAAAAAAAGATTAGCAGAACCCATCGTAACAACTAAAAAATAAAAATCACACATCATGAAAAAGTTTCTTTTCACAATGATGACCATTGTTGCACTTTTGACTTGTGGTTGCGAAAAGGAAGATGACACCACACCCGGCAATGGCAACACCACCGAAGAGCGCAAACCAGACATTACCCCTTACCTTGGCAAATATCTGATGACCCGCACTACCGACCTCACCATCAACATCATGAACTTGGCTAGTTTCCCCGTGGACCGCGACCTTGACGTAGAAGTAGTTACCGTAGCCAAAGACCCTAATGCAACCTACGGCATCATCATGACCAGCACCGATGGGATGTACATCAAGGGCACTGTCGACACACTTGGACTTCACCTACAGAACGACACCATTCATCTAGCCATTGACACCTTGGGCGTAGATGCTTCCATTTTGGTAACCATGACGCACCCCCTCATCCAAGCTCCTGAAAACGGTGTGATGACGTGGACTAGCACAGCCGAAGGCTCTGCCACAGTGGCTGTTCCCATCCTTGGCAACCTCTCCGCCACCATCACTGGCAACATGAAATACCGCACCGTTGCCAGCAACTAAATAGCGACAACTCTCTGTTGGTTTTTTTTTGATGCAACCGGTCCGCTCCATGGAGGCAGATCGGTTTTTTTGTATGCTAACAGATGCTTGTTCAATCTTTGAAATCCCTAAGCAATTCGGCTAAAAGGATAGCACAGGCAACAGAAGCATTGAGGGATTCGGCTGTGCCGCCGAGATTGGGGATGGCAACGCGGCGTGTGACACAAGCCTGAACAGCAGGCGAGATACCTTTGGATTCGTTACCAATAACCAAAACAGCGCCTTCTTGAGGCAATCGTAGAGAGGCCGCTCCGGACCAGATATTCTCACCATCGAGCAAGGCTCCATAGATGGGTTTGCCACAACCGGCAAGGTATACCGGGAGATTGGCATAAGTAACTTGCGTGCGAAAAATCCCACCCATAGTGGATTGTATGACTTTGGGGTTAAAACAGGAAACGGTGTCCTCACTGCAAACGATATTGCGGATTCCAAACCAATCGGCCGTACGGATAATGGAGCCAAGATTACCTGGGTCCTGCACATGGTCAAGGGCAAGCGTGAGCGGAGCACCATTGCCGTCAAAACTACCAAGAACACTGCGCTGCAAAAGCATCCACACCTCGTTTGGGGTGCGGAGACTGCAAAGGCGTTCGAGAGCATCTGTGTCAACTTCAAATAGTTGCGCACTCTGAGGGATATTAGGGTGTTGCAAAATCCACAATTTTGTTGCACAGATGACCTGAATAGGGATGTTTGCAGCCAAAACCTCCTCACATATCTTCACTCCTTCAACAACAAAAAGAGAATCTTCATCGCAGCGTTTTTGTTGCTTATATACAGCGAGTTCCTTTAATTTATTCTTGGATATCATAGGGCAAAGATACATTTTTTTTTCAAATTAATTTTGCCATGTCGGAAAAAGTTAGTAACTTTGCAGCCGATTTCAAACTAGGATGGTGGGCGTAGCTCAGCTGGTTAGAGTGCCGGATTGTGGATCCGAAGGTCGTGGGTTCGAACCCCACCTCCCACCCCGAAGGGATTAGAAAAAAAGCAAGGTTTGTGCCTTGCTTTTTGCATTTTTTGCATCTACCATGATGCCTGTAACAGCCTACCGCACTTCTATTTCACAATATTGCTGTCCGGTAAAACTCAAAAGAGCATAAATACCCAGCCCGAAGCCTAG
>CAZAAK010000008.1:0-43797 GCA_964483145.1 uncultured Bacteroidaceae bacterium | reverse complement strand
CTTCGGGCTGGGTATTTATGCTCTTTTGAGTTTTACCGGACAGCAATATTTTTGAATATAACAACTTTTTTTGATACATCACTTGTTGCGCATCACTTGCTAAAGTCAACCAACAAACGCAACGGAGTTGATAAGGTTGACTATCCGATTGTCATGTGCAAAGATGCAGCTTTTTCTGAGTTCAATGTAGCCAATCTGAATTTCCGAGAGAATTATAAACCAAATCATTCGTAAGCTGTCTATAACTTTGCAAAGATACGAATTTTAAGCCAATCACAACTAATATCAAGCAAGGGCAGACATGCCAAAGTTGTCTATGACTTTGCAAAGATACGAATTTTAAGCCAACCACAACTTCCGCAAACCGGCAGAAAAAAAGAAGGGCGCCCCAACGGAGCACCCTTTTTCTGTTTCTTTTCGGCTTTAGCGCACGATTAATGCAGGAAAGCAAGCAGTACACCTGCTGCCACGGCAGAGCCGACCACGCCTGCCACATTGGGGCCCATGGCGTGTTGGAGCAGATAGTTGGTCTTGTCGTATTCCAAGCCTACGATGTTGGACACACGGGCGCTGTCTGGGACGGCGCTAACGCCGGAGTTGCCTATCAAGGGGTTGATCTTGTTGCCCTCCTTGAGGAAGAGGTTGAGGAACTTCACGAACAGTACACCGCCAAAGGTGGCAATGATGAACGAGAGTGCACCCAAGGCAAAGATCATCACACTGCGGCCGGTCAAGAACGAGGTAGCCTGCGTGGAGGCTCCTACCGTCAAGCCAATGAGCAGTGTGCACACGTTAACAACGGCATTGCTTGCCACATCGCTCAGGCGCTTGGTTACGCCGCACTCCTTCAGCAAGTTGCCAAAGAAGAGCATGCCCAGCAGCGGCAAGCCCGAGGGCACCACAAAGGCGCAGAACAGGAAACCGACAATCGGGAAGATAATCTTCTCGACCTGCGAGACCTGACGAGGACGTTTCATGCGGATGCGACGCTCCTTGTCGGTGGTGCAAAGACGCATGATAGGAGGCTGAATAACAGGAACAAGGGCCATGTAGCTGTAGGCCGACACAGCTATGGCACCCATCAGGTCGGGAGCTAACTGCGAGGAGAGGAAGATGGCGGTAGGACCGTCGGCACCGCCAATAATGCCAATGGCACCAGCTTCGTTGGGGGCAAACCCAAGGAGCAAGGCCATGATATAGGCACCAAATATACCCAATTGCGCCGCCGCACCTATCAAAAAGAGTTTGGGATTGGACAGCAATGCCGAAAAGTCCGTCATTGCACCAATGCCCAAAAAAATCAGCGGCGGGTACCATCCGTTCCTCACGCCGTGATAGAGGATATTCATTACCGAGCCTTGCTCGTAAATGCCTATCTGCATTCCGGGATAAAAGGGGATATTACCCACCAACATACCAAATCCGATAGGCACCAAAAGCAGCGGCTCGAACTCGAACTTGATGCCCAAAAAGATGAATCCCAAGCCGATAAGAATCATGATAACGTGGCCCAGCGTAACGTTGGCGTAACCCGTGTATTGCAGGAACTGCACCATCTGGGTCGACAAGAAGTCAGCGAAACCACCTGTTGCTAATAAGCTGAACATTGTTTGTACTTTTTTATTCCGAATGCGTGAACAAAAAACTGACGCATTCCCGATTCAACATTAATTAACCAATGACTACCAGAGTCTGTCCTTCGAGAACTGCATCGCCTTTGCGCACCTCAACCGCTGTAACCGTACCGTCGGTGTCGGCCTCAATGTTGTTCTCCATCTTCATTGCTTCAAGCAACGCCACGCGCTGGCCAGCCTTCACCTGGTCGCCCACGTTCACATAAACGTCCAGGATAGTACCCGGTAGGGGCGTGGTGACCTTGACGCTATTGGTCGGGCCAGAAGCACGCTGCACATTGCCCGAGGTGGCAGCAGCTACTCGGGGCGCGGCTTGGGTCTTGACCACATGGGTGCGCGGTTTTTGGGCACGCATCTCCTTGTTCACTGTTACGGTGTAGGAGGTGCCGTTGACATCCAATTTGATTTCCTGGCCTTCGACTTCGTTGATGTTAACATTATAGTCTGCGCCGTTGATTTTGAATTTGTATTCTTTCATTGTAATTGTTCGTTTTTTAAAAGATATTATTTCCGTCGAGAACCAACATTATTTGATTTGTTGGAGAAATAATGGTTCATATTGTAGAACTTGGCGCTCCACGGAGTCCACGTACGCTCCACCTTCTGAATGGTGATGACCGTATCCTCCTCATCGTGCAGGTCCTGCTCATAGCAATAGATGGCGGCCGCAATGGCAGCATAGACCTCTCCGTCCGCGCCACTGGCAATAGCACCCATCGAGGGCTCTTTGGCCGCGGCAGGCTGGTCGGACTTCTTTTCGGTGAACTTGCGGATGATGGCGCTAAAGAGCATCATAATCAGCCAAATGCTTATCAGCACCAGAAACACTACGCACATGGCCACTATCGACAGGCCAAAGCCGTGAGGATCGGAATCCTGTATGCGCTCCGACTGCAGCGGCACATGGTAGTGGAAAGCGGTCTTGCAAGCAACATTCTCCAAGCCACTGCTGATGTCCAAAATCTGGATATCGTAGCCCACGGAGTTCTTGCCCACAACTATCAGCTCGGCAGCAATGCGGTTGACCTCAAAAGCATAGCTACTGTGGTGCATTCCAACAGTTTTGAGCACTTCGAACTCGCCCTTTTCGTTGGGCATAAAGTTCAGCACAGCCACATAGGACGAATCCGCCTGCGAACTTGCCAACACAACAATCCTACCGTTCGCAAACGAAATCGATTTGGGTCGGAGAATGTTCTGCAAATCGTGACGCTTATAGGTGCCGTCCGTATAGAAGCGACCCACACGGCGCATGGTGTCGGCCTCGCGGGCCAGCATGTCAACTGCACAGTCGATGCTATCTATCACTATAAAAGCATCCTGGCCGGGCAAGTAGCAAACTTCGGTGGGGGTGATGTCCATCGAGCCGGCGCTGAACGGGCATCCAACTGCGGCGCCGGGCCGACCTTCGGGTGCAGGACCTTCGGGAGCAGGGCCAGGCTGGCCGGGCTGCGCCGCAACACTGCCGGCAAAAAGCATCATGCCAACGAATATTGCAACTAATTGTTTTGCTATCTTATTCATTTTTTATTCTAAAATATAACGATCAAAATGGTTGTTTTGGCCAATGGGACGACGGGGGAAATGCGCCAAGGCAACTCCCCCTCTCTCCCATTTCCAGTGCTTACTGGGCGTGCTGGCAGCCTTCGTGGTGATGACCGCAGCATTCGCCTTCCTTGGCACCGTCCTTCTTGCAGCAGGCGCCATCCTTCTTGCATTCTTTCTTGCAGCAGGCGGTGTCGGTGCAATTGGCGCAATTGTTTAGTGCGCAGGTGCTGTCAGCGCAGGCGCACTCGTGCTGCTGTTGCTCGCAGCAGGCGGCAGTCTCTGCACAGGCGACGGGTGAGTCAACGGTCTCCTCAGGGGCGGCGTTGTTGTTGCATGCAGCCGTCAGGCCAAAAGCAAAGGCTGCGGCAAAGATGAAAGCAGTTGTAAGAACTTTCTTCATTTTGTTTTTTGTTTGTTTTTGTGAGGTAAAGGACCTCAGATTAATAAATATGTATCAGAATCAGAGTTGTATCGGCCACAGGTGCAGGCTACCCTGCACCCACTAAACCACTACAGGGGGATGTTGCCGTGCTTCTTGGTGGGCAGGCTGTCCTTCTTGGTCTGCAGGACCTGAAGGGCTCGAATGACGCGGAACCGCGTGTTGCGGGGCTCGATAACATCGTCGATGTAGCCGTACTTGGCAGCATTGTAGGGGTTGGCGAACTGATCGTTATATTCTTTTTCCTTACTAGCGATAAACTTGGCCTTCTCTTCGGGGTCGGTAATCTCCTTCAGGGCGCGGCCGTGCAGCACTTCGGTAGCTCCGCTAGCACCCATCACCGCAATCTGCGCGGTGGGCCAAGCGTAATTCATGTCGCTGCGCAGTTGCTTGCAGCTCATCACAATATGTGCTCCGCCATAGGATTTGCGCAGGGTAACCGTAATCTTGGGCACCGTGGCTTCGCCATAGGCAAACAGGAACTTGGCACCGTGGGCAATAACGCCGGCATATTCCTGACCCGTGCCGGGTAGGAATCCGGGCACGTCAACAAGGGTGACCAGCGGGATGTTGAAGGCGTCGCAGAAACGCACAAAGCGGCCGCCCTTGCGGGAAGCATTGCAGTCGAGCACACCCGCCATGACCTTGGGCTGGTTGGCAACTATGCCAACGCTCATGCCGCCCATGCGGGCAAAGCCAACCACCAGGTTGGGGGCAAATTTCTCATGCACCTCCAGGAACTTTCCGTCGTCCACAATGGCGTGTATGATTTCCTTAACGTCGTAGGGCTCGTTGGGGTTCTCGGGGATGATTTCGTTGAGGCTGTCTTCCAGGCGGTCGACGGGGTCCTGAGTCTCCATATAGGGGGCATCCTCAAAATTATTGGAGGGGATGTAGCTAATCAGGTCGCGAATCATGGCAATGGTGTCCTCCTCAGTGTCGCCCACAAAGTGCGCCACACCGCTCTTGGATGCATGCACCATGGCACCACCCAGTCTATCCACCGTCACATCCTCGCCGGTAACGGTCTTTACCACCTTGGGGCCGGTAAGGAACATGTAGCTGTTCTGCTTGGTCATCAGGATAAAGTCGGTCAGCGCGGGGCTGTAGACGGCTCCACCGGCGCAAGGACCAAAGATGGCGCTAATCTGCGGAACCACACCGCTGGCAAGGATGTTGCGCTCGAATATCTCGGCATAACCGGCCAGGGCATTGCACCCCTCCTGTATGCGGGCTCCGCCGGAGTCGTTCAAGCCTATCACGGGCGCGCCTGTTTTCATGGCTTGGTCCATAATCTTGCAAATCTTGAGCGACATCGTCTCGCTCAAACTGCCTGCAAACACAGTAAAGTCCTGCGCAAATACGTAAACCGGGCGGCCTTCGATGGTGCCGTAGCCCGTCACCACGCCATCGCCCAAAAAGGACTGCTTCTGCATGTCGAAATTGGTGCAACGGTGAGTGAGAAACATGTCAAACTCCTCAAAGGAGCCCTCGTCCAAAAGAAGGGCAATGCGCTCACGCGCGGTCAGTTTGCCCTGCTCATGCTGTTTGTCGATGCGCTTTTGACCACCGCCCATTTTGGCTTCACTTCTTTTGTCCAGAAGCTCTCTTATTTTTTCTTCAAATGCCATTATTTGAAATTTTTTGGATTATTATTGTGGGAGTCGGTAGGAGGCCTTAGCGGCCGCTGCCTTGTCCCGGAAAATTCTTTGAACTCGATGCTCGCTGAGGCCGACGGCAACCCGGCATGCCGGCATCGCCTCGCACCCCCAGCCACCAATTTCTCTTATTTGCAGCAGAGCTCGGTGAGCACCCCCAAAGTGCTCTTGGGGTGCAGGAAACCAATGTGCATCTGCTCTGCCCCCATGCGGCTTTGCTCGTCTATCAGGCGGCATCCTTTGGCTTTGGCATCGGCAAGGGCTTGGTCGGTGTTCTCCACCGCAAAGGCAATGTGGTGCATCCCGCCACGACCACCGTTCTTCTCGATGAATTTGGCCACAGTACTCTCTGGGCAAGTGGGCAACAAAAGCTCGATTTTGGTCTGGCCGCATTTCAGGAAGGCGGTCTTTACTTTCTGGTCGGTGACCTCTTCAATTGCGTAGCATTTCAGCCCCATGATGTCTTCCCAATACCGGATGGCCTCGTCTAGGTCAGTCACTGCAATGGCAATGTGTTCAATGTGCGTAGGTGTCATTTTTTTTTTAAGAGTTAAGTTGATTATAGAGTGCTTTTATTTATCTTTTATCTTTTAACGCGTTGCAACCCAAAACAGAAAAAATTCGCTTTGGGACTGCAAAAGTACGAAAAAAAAATAAAGTAACTAAAAAAGTTGCTGGTTGAAACGTAAAAAAAAACACCCTCCCCTCCGATAACAATACCTCTTACCTCATTATCAGTGGTTTACACACACACCTAAAAAGAGCACTTAGGCACGGACTGCCCCTATCCTCGGCAAGTCTTTGCTATCCCTTCCGCATCTATGCCGCAGTCCTTTTGCAATTGGCTTATACTGCCGTGGGTAACAAAACTGTCGGGCAACCCCAGCAACGTCACCGGGAGTGCCCTCCCCACCGAAGCATAATACTCTAGCACCGCGCTGCCCAAACCGCCTTTCTTCACCCCGTCCTCCAATGTAACGATGCGGCGGAAACCACGGTCGGCGACCTCGTCGAGCAACTGTGTGTCGATAGGCTTGAGGTAACGCATGTCGTACACCGCCACGCTCACCCCCTCCTTCTCAAGCAGCATGGCAGCTTCCAAGGCATTGTTGCCGATATGCCCCAGAGAGAGTATCGCCACCTCGCTCCCTTCACGCACACAACGCCCCTTGCCCACGGCAAGCCGCTGGAATGGGACCTTCCATTCGGCATGCACGCCCAGCCCTCTCGGGTAGCGGATTACCACCGCCCCTTGGTCCGCAAGTTGCGCCGTGTACATCATCCGGCGTAGCTCGTGCTCGTCCATCGGAGCGCAGATTGTCAGTTGCGGAATGGGGCGCAGGCATGCCAAATCAAAAGCACCGTGGTGCGTGGGGCCGTCGTCGCCCACCAGCCCGGCTCTATCCAGGCAAAAGACCACGGGCAACTTCTGCAGGGCCACGTCATGGATAATCTGGTCGTAGGCACGCTGCATAAAAGAGGAGTAGATGTTGCAAAAAGGCAACATCCCTTGGGCAGCAAGCCCCGCGGCAAAGGTAACGGCATGCTGCTCGGCAATGCCCACATCAAAAGCCCTCGAAGGCATCTGCGCCATCATCAAATCCAGCGAACTGCCCGTGGGCATAGCGGGCGTGATGCCCACAATGGCGGGGTTTTTCTCGGCCAGTTCTATGATGGTGCGACCAAAAACTTCCTGATATTTGAGCGGTTTGCCGGCAGAAGATGGCTTTATCTGGTCGCCCGTCTCGGCATTGAACTTGCCTGGGGCATGATAGATAACCGGGTGCCGCTCGGCCGAGCGCAATCCCTTGCCCTTCTTGGTGACAACATGCAGCAACCGCGGGCCCTTGATTTGCTTAAGTTGCGAGAGCACCTCCACTAGCCCCTCCACATCGTGCCCGTCCACGGGGCCAAAATAGCGCAAACCTAGCGACTCAAAGAGGTTCGGAGCCCCTAGGGCAGCCGTCTTGGCCAAAAAGGTAAGGTGCTGGAAGAAGTTAATCGAATGCCTAGCATATTTGTCTGGGCGCTCGGAGTTGCCCCCAAGTTTTACCCACACCCGCTCCTTCAAATCGTTGTACTTGGGCGAGGCGGTGATGCGGGTGAGGTACTTGTTCAGCCCACCCACAGCCTTGTCGATGCTGATGCCGTTGTCGTTGAGCACCACCAGGATGTTGGACTTGGATACCCCTGCATTGTTCAACGCCTCAAAAGCTTCGCCGCCCGTCATAGCCCCGTCGCCAATTACCGCAATGTGCTGCCGCTTGAAGTTGTTCTGCAAAGCCGAAGCCGTGGCCATGCCCAATGCCGCACTAATGGAGGTGGAGCTGTGCCCCGTGCCAAAGGCATCGAAAACCGACTCGTCCATCCGCGGAAATCCGCTCAGCCCGCCATAGGTGCGTATGGTAGGGAACTGGTCGCGCCGGCCAGTAATGATTTTATGGGCATAGGCCTGATGGCCTACGTCCCAAATTAGCTTGTCGTCGGGGGTATTAAAAACGTAATGTAGCGCCAAGGTCAGCTCCACCACTCCAAGGCTGGAAGCCAAATGGCCCGGATGCTGCGAAAGGGTCTCGATAATGTAGTGGCGCAACTCGTAGGTCAACTCCTTTAGGTCGTCAATCCCAAGCTTGCGCAAGTCCTCCATGCTGTTGATGTTATCCAAAATAACGCCAGTCATTCTCTCTTCCTTGCTCTGTGCGAGTATTTGCAGTATTTTAGTGTATAGTTCAGTTCTTTTCCTTCTCCCTAGCGCCTAGTCGGTAGGCAGGGGCTTTTTTCTCTAAGGGCTTGTCAAAATCCTGATTCAGCCGGTTGTTCTTTACCCTACCCTGAGCGCCCTCGCGTAGCTCCCAGCGGCCGTCAACGAACACATAGGCCAGTTCCACCCCCGAAGGAACATAGTATTGGTACAGACCCTCCATCCCCACAATCTGCGGCGCCACCTGGTCGAAGATAATCATCTGGTACTTCTTGTCGGTAGTCTTGGTGCTTGGGGCCGAGGTCACGCGCTCGTTCTGTGCCTTGGAGGTGCGCGCCGCCGTAGCTGCCGCACGCCCCCGATAAGGACTTCTGGGTCTAAACAGCCGCATCCTTCCCCCACCCTTACGCTTGGCCCGGATGCGCTCAACGGTGCGGATGAACTGCTCCTCGTAGCGCAACGTGACCATGGCAGAGGTGGTGTACTCTAGCACCACGCGCCTGATATTGCGCTCCTTACGGAAGATATTTTGGCCAAACTGCGGCTGGCTACGCCCCGACTTGAAGCAGATGGGCTCTATCACCTTGCGCTGTGTCAGCGCGTCCACTCCGCACCAACCCAAAAGCGTGTAGTAGGTTTTGCCTTCGTGGGCGGTAGTGATAAGTTCCTGATACACCGAACCAAACCAATTGTCGCACGTGAGCAAGTCCTCCTGGCGGTTGACAATCTGCTGCGATTTGTCGTAGAGCGGATATACATCGTACTCATCCTTCTTCTCGTCCAACGACTGCACAAAACCAAAGCACTCGTATTCCCCTTCATCATTGACCACAGGCCAAGTAAAGATGCGGAACTTCCCGTCGGTTGCCGTCAGCACCGACACTCGGCTTCCAAAGTTCCACTGCCACTTGAAGGACTCTTCCTGCCCCAAAGCCTCTTCCAAAAGTTGCAGGGCCGCTTCGTTGGCATGGTAGCGTTCGTTATCGGTCGGGGCGGTGTACACCTGCTCGAAAAGTGCCTGTAACTGTGCCTGATAGTCGGCCATTAGCGCCTTATCCTGAGCCATAGCCCCTTGCGCCCATAGCAACATCAAGCACAACATAACTGTTATCTTCCGTATCCTGCTATTCATTACCACTTCTGTTGTTCGTTACCGCCGTTCAACTCTTCACTTTTTTGTTGTTCGCCACCACCTTCTACCACTTCACATTCTTGTTATTCACTCTCACCCTCCACCACCTACATTTTTGCCTAACGCAACATTGCCGCGTTTATTGCCACGGTGCAAAAAAACTTTCCCCCACCTCCACCGCTACTTCCTCCCCCCCTTAAAAAAGAAAGCACCCACCACGGCCTCAAAAAGAATTTCTACATCGCCCCTATCTCCCACCAAAACGCTCTCCCCAACCTCCTACAAAAGCCCCCCCCCTCTCTCCTTCTGCAAAAGCATTCTTCACCATATCTCCTGCAAAAGCGCCTGTCCGCATCTTTTGTGCTTCCATTAAACGGCCTCAAAAGGATTCCCACTCTGCCCCCTATCTCCTACAAAAGCACCCCCTCATCGCAGCCCCAAAGCGGCACATTCTCCCTCCATGCCCGAACCTTGCTTTGGCGCAACTCAAGCCTTACGCCCTACTCCGTCTTAGCTAACAAGCATTAAGCATTGTGCCACAATAGCATGCAGTAGTCAAAACACGGCTAATAAGAAGGAGAAAGGCCCAAGAATGGTGTAGGAAAGGCATTAGTGGAGTGTAGGTGAGGTCACAGTAACCTCGCTTTTTTGTTTACTTTTTATTTACCTTTTGTTTAGATTTCTTTTACCTTTTGTTTAGGTTAGGTAAACAAAATGTAAATAAAGAGTAAAAGAAAGCTAAACAAAAGGTAAACAAAAGAGCGAGGTTACTACGACCCTACCTATACCTTACCTATACCCTACCAATGCCTTACCAATACCCCACCTATACCTTACTTATGCCTTACCCATGCCTTACCCATGCCTTGCTGACTGGCTGGGCTTAGGTGGCGGGGTGGTGGCGGAGCCGATTGCATCGATTTTTCGTTTGCTGGTTGCACCGATTTTTTCGTTTGTTGAGATATCAAGAAAAAAGTGTATCTTTGCAAAAATTTCTTGCATTACCTTTTGGTAGTGCAACAATAGTAGCATCAATACATTATGAAACGTATCCTTATTGCGTGCATGGCGTTTTTTGCGTTGGTGGGCACTGCTCGGGCTCAAGAGGAGACCATAGCCCTTTCCAAGGGTAGTTGGGTCACCTCGTCGACTCCTGCCATCAAGGCCAGCGAATACCTCTTCAACAACTGGGCTACCACCGGCAACTCTCAAATCGACCTTACGGGGACTTTCTTTGGCAACTACAAATTCACCCACCCCAGATTTGTGTGGGACAACATTGCCGACCTTGCCTACGGCTATGCTTGGCAGGACTTGGACAACTCGACCGAAAACGGTCTCTTTGAAACTCGGCGCAAAAGCAACGACAAGATAGACCTAACCTCGGCCATTTCCTGGAACGCCTACAAAGGCTGGGGCGCTAGCTTCACGGCCAACATCAAGACGCAGTTTGGGGCGGGATACGAATACAGTGGCATTGGCGCTGACCAAACAAGGAGCGAAGTGTCGAACTTTTTTGCTCCGGCCTACCTCACCACCGCCCTTGCCTTTGAGCACAAAAAAGCCGACTGGTCCGTCTCGCTCTCTTTCTTTACCGGCAAGACCACCTTTGTCTACAACGACTCACTCATATCCGTTGGCAAAAACTATGGTGTGCTTCAGGGCAATGACTACAATAAGGACGACCCCTCCACCTTCACCCACGCCTACTTTGCGCTGGGTTCCTACATCAAGCTGCAGTACCTAAAGAAGGACATCCTGCCCAACCTCAACCTCTACGCCCGTGCCGAACTCTTCTACGACTACAAAAAGCCCAAAAACATGGCATGGAACAAAATGGCCGACAACCCCGAAGACTCCAAATACACTCTCGGCGAGGGGGAGAGCTTCGAGACGCTAGCCACCTATAATTGGCTGAAAAAGCGTGCATTCGAAACAGACCTAGATTTCGAGCTAAAGCTAGATTATCGCTTCTCCTCGTTCATTTCGGCCAACCTAGCCCTCAACCTCAAGTGGGACACCGATTACAGCGGTATGGGCAAATGGGGTCATTGGCAAGTCTACCAGATGGCAGGCATCCAGTTCTACCTGAACCTGAAGAGCCCCAATAAATAATCATCCCCGCATTTTTCAGACACTCCACCATGAACATCAACGAAATCTTTTTGCTTTTCGAGAAGCAAATTGTTGAATACCACAGGACCGATTCGGTTGACAAACCAACCCTCAACCCCTTTGCCGAAAACACGTTGGAGCGCCTGCTGTGGGAGAAAAGCTCCATCGACACGGTGCAGTGGCATTTGGAGGACTTGATTCGCCCAGAGGATGTTGACCCCGTGGAAGCACTTGCGCTCAAACGCCGAATAGACAAATCCAACCAAAACCGCACCGACCTAGTGGAGCGCATCGACGACTACTATATGGCCCGTTTTGGTCGAGTTGTGCCTTGTGTTGGCGCCACAATCAACACCGAAACCCCAGCTTGGGCCATCGACCGGCTCTCTATTTTGGCACTTAAGATTTACCATTTTGGCATCGAAGTGGCTCGCACCGACGTCAGCGCAGAGCAGCACGGGCGTTGTCGGGCCAAGTTGGATACCCTTTTGGAGCAGAAGCACGACCTGATGCAGGCCATCGAAACGTTGCTTCAGGAGCTTTCCGAGGGGAAGAAGATCATGAAGCTTTACCGCCAGATGAAGATGTACAACGACCCCTCGCTCAACCCGATGCTATACAACAAGTCCAAGGCTTGAACTACAAAAAGAGGATATTGGTAATCCGCCTCTCCGCCCTAGGCGATGTGGCTATCTTGGAGCCTGTGCTCAAGCTTCGAGCGGAGAGGTGTCGGGATGTGCTTTTTCTGCTAGCGGCGCCGCCACGGTTGCAGCACCTCTTTCGGGATGTCGAAAACATCCAGTTTGTCCCTACACAAAAGAAATTGCCGCCTCGGCAAATTTATGCCAACTTGGCCGCATACCACCCCGATATAGTTGCCGACATGCACCACGTCAACCGGGTGATAGGCGCAGACTGGCTTTTTAGGCTTCACGGGGTGCCGGTTGTTCCCATCCGCAAACACAGCCTAAGGAGCTTAACCTCGTGGCAACGGTACAACGATGTGCTGGACCGTTGCGGACTGCCACCAGTGGAAGGTCTGCAGGCATTGGCAAACGTCTACTGGACGCCCAAAACCGCCCACGGAAAGCCCTATGCCATCGGCATTGCACCCTTTGCCCAACACCGTGGCAAAATCTGGCCTTTGGAGCATATGGAACAACTGGTGCAGCAGCTGAGCCAAGATGAAGGCATGCGCATTTTTCTTTTTGGTAGCAAAGAGGAAAGCACCACCCTGGAGCTTTGGGCAAAACGCTATCCGCATACGGTCTGCCTTGCTGGGCTACACGATTTCGACCAAGAGCTGAACCAGATAGCACAGCTGGACTTGATGGTTAGCATGGACTCGGCCAACATGCACTTTGCCTCTTGCCTAGGGGTGCCGGTTATAAGCATTTGGGGGGCAACACACCCACAGCGTGGCTTTTACGGCTGGCGCCAAAATCCCGACTGGGCAGTGCAACACAGTCTCGGGTGCCGGCCCTGCTCCAAATACGGCAAAAAGCCCTGCCGCTACGGCGACTACCATTGCCTAAGCGATATCACGCCCGATGAAGTGATGAGGCGGATTGCGCTTGTGCTGGAGCAAAAAAAAGAGCCTTAGCGATTGTCACTTCGCCCCGGAAGTGCTGGCAAAACAGTGCACCACCTTCTCGACATAGGTTTTGGAGACGGGGATAACTTTTTCGCTTTGTGTCAACTCGATGGCAAGCCCATCCTTCTCCTTACGCAAAAGCTTGACATTAACAATGTTGACCAAGTATCCACGATGGCATCGGAGCATGCCATCTTTGGCATAGGCTTGCTCCACCTGTTTCATTGAACTGTGCAGGATAAAGCAATCTTCCTTGCCTTCGTTGACGTAGTGGATGTTGGTATAATTGTCCGAAGCCTCGACATAAAGCACGTTTGTTCTTTTCGTTGCAAAGGCCAGCCGCCCCCCCTTATCGTAGAAATTCATCATCTGGTCGGGTGTGGACGTAGCCTGCTGACCCTGCAAAATCATGGCGTTGAGGGCTGCTATTTCCTGTTTTTGCTCACGCAGGACAAAAATGAGAATGCTGATAATATAGGGGATTAGCAATACCGTGACAATGTCCAACAGAGCCCTCCAGAGGATGGAAACAAACTGCAAGTCCTTATTGGCATTGATATTGTATGCCATAAAGGAGAGCAGAAGGGTAAAAACAACCACCTCAGCAACCACCCACATGAAGTATTCGTAGATTTTCAGAGGTTTGCGCTTCTGCCGCTGATAGAGTAGCACACGGCTACCCACCAAAACTGCCAACCCCGAAAAGGCCAGAATCACCATATAAAAGACCGAGCTCCACTGGCTTAGGCTTTCGCTAGTGCGGAGGAGGCCCATGGGCTTGTAAATAGTTACAAACAGTATCTCAAAAATACTAACAAGTATTAAAAAAAGGAAAATACTGCGTTTCTCCGTCAGGAATTGAGGGGCATGAACAGCCATTTTCGCAAGTTTACCCGTTGTTAATTTCTCCATTTTCGCCAAAAATAGTCTGTTTTTACCCAAAATAACGCCATTTTACCCACTTTATTATATGAAATATCATTTCTAGTGTTTTCATCCCGCTTTTTCTTTGTTCTTTTGCACGCTAGAAAAGTACGCATACGCGCACACTATTTGGTGAAATTCTCGCCAATAAAAGCACGACAAAACTATTTTTTCAAAACATGAAGATTATCGGAACAGGAAGTGCCATACCGTCCAAGGTTGTGACCAACGACATGCTGGCAAACTTCTTTGACACAAATGACGAATGGATTACGACCCGCACGGGCATCAGGACCCGCCGCCTACGCTCAACGGAGAGCTTGGTGGATTTGGCCGTATCGGCATCGCGCTCGGCAGTGGAGTCGGCCAACATTCAACCCGAAGACATTGATTTTTGTATTTGCTCCAATGTTGCCAACAACTATGTAACCCCCGCATTGAGTTGCATCGTGCAACAGCACATCGGTAGCCACGCCCCTTGCTTCGATTTGAACGGAGCTTGCGCAGGTTTTTTGGATGCCTTGGCGGTAGCCGAGTCGATACTAAAGACCAACCGAGCCAAAAACATACTGATTGTCTGCGCCGAAGAGCCTTCGCGTTTCTGCAACTGGCACCGTCGTGAAACCTCCATTCTCTTTGGTGATGGCGCGGGCGCGGTGGTAGTAGCCAAGGGTAACGATTTGAAGGCCATCCGCCTCTCCACCGTGCCAAACCGCGATGTTATTGTGTATCAACGTCGTATGGAGACCACTCCTTTTGAGACACCAGGGGTGGACATTACCGAGCCGTTGATTATGAACGGCCGCGAGGTGTTCCGCATGGCTGTGGAATCCTCACAGCGCGACTTGCGCGGGGTCATCGAAGAGGCCGGTCTCACCCCTAACAATATTGACCTTTATCTGCTGCATCAAGCCAATTTGCGCATTATCAAATCCATACAGGAGCATTTAGCTCAACCCGCCTACAAGTTTCCCACCAATATCGAACGTATGGGCAACACCTCCTCGGCAAGTATTCCCATTCTGATTGACGAACTCTACAGTAGCGGCAAACTCAAGAAAGGCGACATGCTGGCGCTGAGCGCCTTTGGCGCGGGTTTCGTCACCGGAGCAGCGGTATTGCGCTGGAGTAAATAATTCATTTCCAATCACTCAACAAAAAAAAACGACAACTTTATGAAACGTGTAGTTATAACTGGTATGGGTTGCATCAATCCCCTTGGCAACGACATTAACACTCTTTGGAGCAACCTGCTAAAGGGCATCAATGCCATTGCACCCATCACCTCCATCACCAATGCCGACCTGCCCGTGAGCGTAGCTGCCGAGGTCAAGGATTTCGACCCTCTGGCCCTGGGGCTTGACAAACAGACTGTGCGCCACAACGACCGCTACGCACTCTTTGCCCTAGCGGCCGCAGCCCAAGCCATGTCCGACAGTGGCCTAGAAGTGGAGAAAGACGTTGTCCCCGAGCGCTTTGGCTGTGCCATAGGCTCCGGTATCGGTGGCATACACACCTTTGTAAGCGAGCAGACCAAAGTTCTTACAGAGGGCGTGCGCCGCGTCTCGCCCCTCTTTATCCCGATGATGATTTCCAACATTGCCTCGGGCAATGTTGCCATCCAATTCAACGCCCAAGGCCCCAACCTGCCTATCGTAACCGCCTGCGCCACAGGCACCCATTCCGTAGGCGAAGCATACCGCATGATCAAGGAAGGCCTAGCAGATGCCATGATTACCGGCAGCACCGAAGCCGCTATCACCGAAATTGCCATCGGAGGTTTTGCCAACAGCAAAGCCCTCTCCACCAATCCCGACCCCAATGCCGCTTCGTTGCCTTTCGATGCCCGCCGCAAAGGTTTTGTCATGGGCGAAGGTGCGGGCATCATGATTCTGGAGGACTACGACTTGGCCGTCCGCCGCGGAGCACACATCTACGCCGAGGTGGTGGGCTACGGCAACACATGCGATGCCCATCACTACACCGCCCCGCGCCCCGATGGCAAATGCGCTGCCCAGGCCATCCGCTTGGCCTTGCAAGGGGCTGACTATAAAGGCGAACCCCTCTATATCAACGCCCACGGCACCGGCACACCGCTGAACGACAAATCGGAGACTAGCGCCATAAAACAAGCGTTGGGTGAGGCCGAGGCCCGCAAGGCGGTAATCAGTTCCACCAAATCGATGATGGGTCACATGCTGGGCGCTGCAGGCTCTACCGAGCTTATTATCACCGCCCTTACCATAAAGAACGGGAAGGTGGCTCCCACCATCAACTTGCAGGAACCCGACCCTGAGTGCGACTTGGACTATACGCCCAACGTGGCCCGCGACTTCCAAGCCGAAGTGGCCATTTCCAACTCCTTTGGCTTTGGCGGACAAAACGCCTGCGTAGCACTGCGCAAGCTTTAGCAAACACCTATAATTTTTGAAAGAGAAAAACTGGAATACTATGATGAACAGAGACCAAATCAAAACCTTTCTGCCCCACCGCGAACCCATGTTGTTGGTGGACGATGTTGAACTACAGGGCGAAACAGGCATAGCCCATTACCATGTGAGAGGCGATGAGTATTTCCTTCAAGGCCACTACCCGGGGTATCCGGTGGTGCCGGGAGTTATCCTGTGCGAGATTATGGCACAGTCGTCGTGCGTGTTGCTGAAAGAGGACCTAGTGGACAAGACCCCTTTCTACAGCGGAATTGACGAAGCCCGCTTCAAACGTCAGGTGCGCCCCGGCGACACCCTTGAGATTACCTCCCGCATTACCTACCGCCGCGCCACCACCTACATTGTCGAGGCCAAGTGTAGCGTTGAGGGGCAACTCTGCGCCAAAGGCAAGCTAATGTTCACCCTGGTCCCAAAAAAGACCGAATAATCCGCCAACCGGAAAATAAAACACACCAATTATTGAATACATTAAAATAATATATCATGAAACTGTTAGAAAATAAAATCGCCATGATCACGGGAGCATCCCGTGGTATTGGCCGGAGCACTGCGTTGCTTTTTGCCGACAATGGCGCCGACATTATATTCACCGACTTCCGAGAGGACGACAACAGCAAATCGTTATTGGAAGAGCTCGGAGCCAAGGGCGTTCGGGCCGCATTCTTTGCTGCTGACGCTTCCAACCATGAGCGCACTCTGGAAATTGCCAAGGAAATTCAAGAAGAATTCGGACGCTTGGATATTCTCATCAACAACGCCGGCATCACCCGCGACAATCTTTTGCTGCGCATGTCGCCTGCCGACTGGGACCTGTTAATCAACTGCAACCTGCGTTCCGTTTACAACTACTGCAAGGCTTTCACCCCCATGATGATCAAGCAGCGTAGCGGCTCCATTATCAATATCAGTTCCATAGTTGGCATTAATGGCAACGCCGGCCAGTGCAACTACTCAGCTACCAAAGCCGGCATCATCGGCTTTACCCGCTCATTGGCCAAGGAACTTGGATCGCGCAACGTACGCGTCAATGCAGTAGCCCCTGGATTCATTGAAACCCCAATGACCCAACAGTTGGGCGAACAAGCCCTGAACGAGTGGCTGAAAGCCATTCCTATGCGCCGCCCGGGCCAGCCCGAGGACATTGCCCGCACCTCGCTCTATTTGGCTTGCGACCTCTCTACCTACATCACTGGACAGGTGATTCGCTGCGATGGAGGGCTATCGCTATAACACCTAACTGTCAAAAGAAATTCAAATTAGTACTTAAATAATTCCGCCTATGTCAGGTTTGAACATTGTTGTACTTGCAAAACAGGTTCCCGACACCCACAATGTGGGGGCCAATGCAATGAACCCCGATGGCACCGTTAACCGTGCCGCACTGCCTACTGTCTTCAACCCCGAAGACCTCCAGGCCCTTGAAATGGCTCTGCAGGTAAAAGACCGCATCCCCGGCACCAAAGTTACCGTGGTGACGATGGGTCCTGCCCGTGCAGCCGAAATAATCTCCGACGCCCGTTCGCGCGGAGCCGATGGCGGGTTTGTCCTCAGCGATGCCCGTTTTGCCGGTGCCGACACGCTAGCCACTAGCTACGCGCTCTCCCTTGCTGTGCAGAGTGTAGGCAAGGTAGACCTTATATTCTGCGGCCGCCAAGCCATTGATGGCGACACTGCCCAAGTAGGTCCACAAGTAGCTGAAAAATTAGACATTCCGCAAATAACCTATGCCGAGAGTTTGGTGAATGTCGACAGCGACTCCATTCAGGTTGTCCGCCGCTTAGCCGATGGCATTGAAGAGGTGCGTGCAAACTTACCCGTCCTTGTTACAGTCACCGGTTCCGCCGCTGAGTGCCGTTTCCCTCATGCCCACAGGCTGATAGAGTTCGATGGCGCCGAAGTGGATATCCGCACTGCCGATGATGTCAACCCCGATTTCGACCGACTTGGACACAAGGGGTCCCCAACCAAGGTAAAGAAAGTCCAAAACGTTGTATTGGCGCACAAAGAGAGCCAGCAAGTAGCGCCCAACGCAAAGGAAATCAGCACCTTGATGGCAACTTTGATTAACGAACACATCATCTAAA
Organism: uncultured Bacteroidaceae bacterium; assembly: GCA_964483145.1. Classification (GTDB taxonomy): domain Bacteria; phylum Bacteroidota; class Bacteroidia; order Bacteroidales; family P3; genus Colimorpha. Next base: position 25,518 of record CAZAAK010000008.1, on the reverse strand, counting down.
CCACGCTCTCTTACTGTACTGTAAAAAATAGAACCATATATGAACAATGTATTAGTATACTGCGAACTGACAGAGTCCAACCACATTGCCGACATCAGCCTTGAGCTCTGCACCAAAGGTCGCCACCTGGCCACTGAGATGAAAGGTCGCCTTCAGGCAGTGGTTGCCGGCAGCAACATCCAGGGCGTAGCTGCGGAACTTTATCCGTACGGCGTCGACGAGGTTTTCCTTGCCGACGACCCCCGTCTTTCGCCTTATCGCACCCTGCCCCATTTTGCTGTGGTGTTGAAAGTAATCGCGCAACAACAGCCCAATGTGGTGCTCTTTGGAGCCACCACCGTGGGGCGCGACCTGGCTCCGCGTGTGGCCTCCCGCCTGCGTTGTGGCCTCACCGCTGACTGTACCGCTCTGGAACTGGGCGACCACACCGATGCAAAAACCGGTAAAGAATACATATGCACCCTTCACCAGATTCGTCCCGCTTTCGGCGGCAACATCATTGCCACCATTGTCTCGCCCGAGGTTGAGCCTCACATGGCCACCGTCCGCGAAGGCGTAATGCGCAAGGAGGTGTTCGCCCCCGACTACAAAGGTACTGTCACTAAGGTGGACATCAGCAACGACCTAGAGCAAGCCGACAAGGCCGTCTGCATCATCCGCCGAGAGATTGTGCAGAAGAGCATTAACATCAAGGGGGCATCCATCATCGTGGCTGGTGGCTACGGGATGGGTAGCCGTGAAAATTTCAAGATGCTTCACGATTTGGCGCACCTAATTGGCGGCGAAGTTGGTGGCACCCGTGCCGCTTGCGATGCCGGATTCACCGAGGCAGAGCGTCAGATTGGTCAAACGGGTGTTACCGTGCGCCCGCGCCTTTACATTGCCTGCGGCATCTCGGGTGCCGTCCAGCACCGTGCCGGCATGGATCAGTCCTCCAAAATTATCTCCATCAACACCGACCCCAACGCCCCCATCAACGCCATTGCCGACTACACCATCATAGGCGATGTCTGCACCGTAGTACCCATGCTGATGGAATGTTATTCAAATAACCTGAAATAATATGAATTTTTATAACGACAACCCTAGTCTTTCTTTCTATCTTCACCACCCCGAAATGGCTCATATAGCCGAGATTCGGGAGTCGGGATTCACAGGCGAAGGTGCTCCTGCCAACGCTGATGTTGCCATTCGTCAGTACGATATGGTTCTCAACCTTTTGGGCAATATTGCAGGCGATGTTATCGCCCCCAATGCTGCCAACGTCGACATTGAGGGACCGCATTTGGTGGATGGTCGCGTTGAGTATGCTGAAGGCACCAAGCAGAACCTGCACGCATTGGTGCAGTCGGGTCTTTTCGGCCTCACACTGCCGCGCAAGTACAACGGCTTGAACATGCCTCGTGTGGTCGCTGTCATGGCAGCCGAAATGATTGCGCGGGCCGATGTAGGTTTTGCCACTATCTGGGGCTTGCAGGACTGCGCTGACACTATCAACGAATTTGCCTCAGAAGAGCTCAAAGACAAGTATTTGCCCCGCATCTACAAGGGCGATACTTGTTCCATGGACCTCACCGAGCCCGACGCTGGTTCCGACTTGCAGTCGGTGCGTCTGAAAGCCACCTTCGACCAGGCCAACAATTGTTGGCGACTCAATGGCGTCAAACGTTTTATCACCAACGGCGATGCCCACATCCATCTGGTACTCGCCCGCAGCGAGGAAGGCACTACCGATGGTCGTGGACTATCCTACTTTGTTTTCGACCGTGCCGATGGCGGTATGACCGTCCGTCGCATCGAGAATAAGATGGGCATCAAAGGGTCTCCCACATGCGAGCTCGTATTCCGCAATGCTCCCGCCCAATTGGTCGGGCAACGCCGCATGGGCTTGATCAAATATGTGATGTCGCTAATGAACGGAGCCCGTTTGGGCGTTGCCGCACAGTCCATTGGACTGTGCGAAGCCGCCTTGCGCGAGGCCGAGGTCTATGCCGAATCACGCGAGCAATTCGGCCATGCCATCGGTCGGTTTGTTGCCGTACAGGACCTTTTGAAGGCCATCCGCGCTCGCATCGATGGTGCCCGGGCCTTGATGTATGAGACGGCCCGCTGGGTTGACCTCACCTGCACCGGCAAACAAGCTGCCCGCACTGCCGACATTCTCACCCCACTAGTAAAGATGACCGCCTCGGAGTATGCCAACCAATGCGCATACGACTGCATTCAGGTGCATGGTGGCTCCGGCTTTATGAAGGAATATCCCTGCGAGCGACTCTATCGCGACGCCCGCATCCTCACCATCTACGAAGGTACCAGTCAGCTACAGGTAGTTGCTGCCATCAAGGGTATAGCCAATGGCGCATACCAAAAATTGATTGCCGACTACGATGCCCAAGCCGCCCAAGTGGCTACCGAAGGCGAGATGGCCGAGTGCTTGTCGCTACTGCGTGAGCGCGCATGCGAGTACGAACGGATGCATGCCAAGGCTACCGCCAACGGCACATCCGACCCGTTGTTCGACCACATGGCTCGCAAGCTTACCGAGCACATTGCCACCACTGTCATGGGCTATCTGTTGCTCATGGATGCTGCTCGCGAACCTCGCTACCTCGAATCCGTCAAATGGTTTCTTGACAAATAGATGCCTAACTTGTAAGGAAAAGCCCGCAACAATGTCTGCGGGCTTTTTGTCATTTTGCTTCCGAATTGCGATTTTTAGCCTTAGGAAGCGTTACTATGCCAAAACAATTATTTATAATAAACAAATTAAAAAACATTCCTGTCGTGAAAAAAATTTTCTCCATTCTTGCTTTGGCAGCCACCCTGCTTGCTGTCGATGTAGCACATGCGCAAGGTAGCATCCATGCTGGTTATGTGCAAAACAACCTTATTTCTTCCTACACAGTTCCTGTGGTCAACACAACCATCCACGATACCCTTACCCGCCCGGGTATATATGCCGGCTTCGGCTACAATGTCCGCCTGGTCGACAACCTCGGACTAAATGTGGGAGCCAACATTGAGTATTTCTGCAAAAACGACTCCAATTCGCTTTATTACACCAAGTTCCGGCAATTGGACCTAGTTGTGCCCATTTACCTAAATTTTGCCATTCCTTTCGGAGGAAACAACAGTTTTACCATCTTTGCCGGCCCTACATTGAACTTGGGCTTGATTAACAAGAGTACCAACACCGACCGCCTGTCCGGAACAGTCACCGAATATAATTATTTCGACACTCAGAATGCCACCGAGGAGAGTTATTACCGCGAGCGTTTCACTTGGGCATTAACTGGCGGTGTGCGCGTCAATTTTGGTGGTTTTGGCATTCACGCGGGCTATACCTACGGCATGAGCGACAATTTCACTAGTGCCAACGTCAAGGGCACATGCAAGCGTATTTTTATAGGTGCCAGCCTCAGTCTGTAAGATTGTCCACCCTAAAAATAAGCTACCCCGAAGGGCTGTGCAGAAGATGTTCTGCCAATCCTTCGGGGTTTTGCAGATAGAAGTAATCTGCCGACAACAAGCATTGTCGGCGGAGGGCCACTGTATCAGATATTGATAGCCATGTAGTGCGGTCCAAAGCGTTCGAAAGCAGCCTTATCCAACATTTCCTGAGCTGAAGGATGCGCAACTTTGATGAGCAGTTTGGCACGTTCCTGCAGACTCTTGCCATAGAGGTCAACGGCACCATTCTCGGTTACGACATAGTGGATATGGTTGCGGGTGGTTACCACGCCGGCCCCTTCAGTCAGTGTGGGGGAGATCTTACTGATGCCCTTGGCGGTAATGGAAGGCATAGCTATGATGGCCTTGCCTCCCTCGCTGAGGTTGGCACCGTCCACAAAGTCGATTTGCCCGCCCACACCACTGTAGAACTTGGTACCAATAGAGTCGGCGCATACTTGGCCGGTGAGGTCGATTTGCAAGGCACTGTTGATGGCGCAGACTTTGGGATTCTTGCCTATGATTTGCGGATCGTTGGAATATTTTACATCAGTCATATAGATGCCAGGGTTGTCATCGATAAAGTCATAGAGTTCCTTGGTACCCATCAAAAAGGTGCTCACAATGCGACCACGGCGGTATCTCTTGTTCAAGCCATTGACCACACCGCTCTTGATTAGGGGCAATAGGCCATCGCTGAACATCTCGGTGTGCACACCCAGGTTCTTGTGATTGCCCAAACGGGCCAAAACGGCATTGGGGATAGCCCCGATGCCCATCTGCAGGCAAGCCCCATCTTCTACAAGTTCCGCCACATACTCTCCGATTTTCAAGTCCACCTCATTGGGCTCTGCCGGTTTGGCCGGAGTCAAGGGAGTATCGTCCTCCACCCAGATATCAACGACATCGGCAGGGATAATGGAGTTGCCCCAGGCCCGAGGAACATTGGGATTCATCACGGCAATGACAGTTTTGGCGCATTCCACAGCCGCCAAGGTGGCATCAACAGAAGTGCCCAGAGAAACGTAGCCATGCTTGTCCACCGGCGAAACTTGAATCATAGCCACATCGCAAGGTAGCACTCCACTACGGTAGAGTTTCTGCGTTTCGCGCAAGAACACAGGTATGTAGTCGGCCCAACCGGACTGGGTGTCCTTGCGCACGTTGGCACCTACAAAGAAGGACTGCGTAAAGAACACACCGTTGTATTTTTCATGGGTGTAGGGTGCGTCACCTTCTGTGTGCAAATGGTGGATGCGCACATCCTTCAATTCCCCGGAATCGCCACGGCGCGCCAAGGCTTCACCCAAAATAACGGGGTAAGCCGAAACACTGCTAAAATGGACATGGTCGCCACTCTTGACAACCTTCACGGCCTCGTCAGCCGATACAAATTTGATTGGTTTCATAACGAATGCTTAATATCGTTGTTGTTTCTAAATTCTTTACTTTGCGAGTTATCAGATTGGCAGATGATGTTTTGTTGTAGAAATCAACCATTTAACACAAAAATCAGTCTCATAACATGATAGCAAAGTTACAATTTTTTTTCATAACCGCAAGAAAAAGTTTTCCGTTACCCCTTAAGCTCAAGTAACAAATGGGATGAGTACTGAAATTGAGGTAACAAAATCGCAAAAAATCAAAAGAGAAAACACCGAAAAATAAAAATATACGGATGTTTTCTCTTTGATTGAGGATAAATGAATATCTATCGTCCAACACAAAATTGATAGCTATGAAACATTTATCCGAAAAGCAAGGATACAAAATTTCTGTAATGTAGAAAGAAAATAAAACTCAAATAGAAATTGCAAAGTATGTAAGCACACATATATCAACAGCTTGCACGAATCAACAGCAAAAAAAAGCGCCCTTGGGATAGTTCGAAACTATCTAGAAGTAACTTGGATTTTGCAAAAAAATTTCTAACATATCCCTAAGCAACCATTCTATGCCTGGACTGCAACGCAATCTAGAAATCCTCATCACTCTGAGGCACAAGCGTGGTATAGAGGTTATACAGGCTAGCGATAACCTTCGCTTGGGTGAACTTCTCGCGCTGAAGGCGACCTTTTTCCACAAGGCAACTGCGGAGTTGGGGATCATCAACGATACGCCCAAGCTGACGTGCCACCTCATCAGGATTATCCGGACTGGCATAGAGTACTGCGTCACCGCCGACTTCAGGCATAGAGGAGACATTGGATGTTACTACAGGAGTATCACAGCACATCGACTCCAAGATGGGAATTCCAAAACCCTCAAAACGCGACATATAAACCGATGCCACAGCATTGGCGTAAAGTGCAGGAAAATCCTCAAAGCTAGCATTGGAAACAATATGGACGCGACCGGTGAGCTTCCTAGACTTGATTTCGGACAACACCTCATGGTAATAACGTCCACGCGGACGGCCTACAATAACCAAATGCACATCCTCGGGAAGCCGTTCAATGGTCTTGACTACGGTTCGCTGGTTCTTGCGCTCCTCGATTGTGCCCACGCACACCACATACTTCTCGGGCAAATGATATCGTTTGGTAACACTGCGGCGATCACTTTCGGCAACAGGCCGCCAAAAAATGGGATCACAGGACTGGTAGATAACGTGTATCTTGGCCTCGGGCACATGCATCAACTCAACAATATCTTGCTTGGTGGATTCGCTAACGGCTACAACGGCATCGGCAATCCTGCACGAATGGCGTTGCTTGATGCGATGTACAATGCGGTCAAAAGGTTTGTAGTATTGTGGATAACGCCATACAATAAGGTCGTGCATGGTAACAACACGCTTGATGCGGCGGGGAATGCCATGAGGCAACTCATGACTGAGCCCATGAAAAATATCTACCTTGTCGGCCTTGAGGTGCATGGCTATACCGTGGCCGCGCCAAAGATTGGGGAGATGGCGATCAAAACCCGAAGGTTGGCGGGTTGAAATATTGGCATAACTAGTAAAATAATTGCGATAGCTACCCGACATATCGGGAGAGTAAAGGATTGAGCGGACCTCACTGTGCTCGTGAGCCAGGCCGCAGATAAGCATACGACTGTAATTGCCTAGCCCGGTGTTGTTTTTGAATGCTCTTTTTGCTTCGAAACCGACAATCATGAATATCCTAACCAAATGAGTTTGCAAAAGTACAAAAAAAAGATGTATCTTTGCATTTTCAAAACGAAATAAAGATATTTTAATAGTTCGCTAATACTCCAATGGATAGAATCTCTGCCGTCATCATCACACAAAATGAAGAACGCAATATCGCCCGTTGTTTGGCTTCGCTAAAGGGCATTGCGGACGAAGTGGTGGTGGTGGACAGCGGGTCTACAGACCAAACAAAGGAAATTTGTTGCCAAGCCGGTGTCGTTTTCCAACACCACCCTTGGGAGGGATATTCCCTCCAGAAGAACTATGCCCAAAATCTGGCAACAGGAAGTTGGATTCTCTCCCTCGATGCCGATGAAGCCCTGTCGGACAGACTACGCAAATCGCTTCTGCAACTGAAAAACAGCGAACCGACTGAGGACTGTGTGTACAGTTTTCACCGCTTGACAAACTATTGCGGTCATTGGATTCGACACTGCGGATGGTATCCCGACGAAAAGGTGCGGCTGTGGCACAAAGACATGTGCCAGTGGGAAGGCGTAGTGCATGAGGAGCTGAAGTTCCGTCAAAAGGCAAAACGACAAACACTGACGGGCGACCTCTTGCACTACAGCTATTACAGCATCGAAGAGTTGGCTGCAAGGCAAATGAAATATGCCGCCCTAGCGGCCCAGAAAGCCTACCTGCTAGGCAAGCGCCCCACAAAAGGTGCGCTGATAGCAAAACCAATGTGGACCTTCTTGAGGAACTACTTCTTCAAGGGCGGATTTTTGGACGGATACGCAGGATACGAAGTATGCCGGATGACAGCCCTCTATACCCTGCTCAAGTACGCACGGCTAAAGGAGTTGACAAAGACAGAAAGTGATGGCGAACGCCTTGCTCAAAAGTCCTCAACGGAAGAGGACGCACTAAGCAACCCGATGACTGGTAACCGATAACTAACGACATTATGCCTGAGATAAAAGCAAGCAACAGGGACTTATTTGCCAAATATACAGCAACCGAAAAGCTACAACTGTATGAGGCCGCCGCTGAACTGTTCAGCGAAAACAAAAAACAACTGTTCGACCGGTTAGTTCAGAACCGCACACGCCACATCTGTGTGGTGCTAGAGGATATTTTCCAGTCGCACAACGCCAGCGCTGTGTTGCGCAGTTGCGACTGTTTTGGGGTGCAGGACGTACACGTAATTGAGGATCGCAACAAATATGCGCCAAACAGTGATGTGTCGATGGGGTCGGACAAATGGGTAGACTATTATAAGCACCCAACCATTTTGCAGACATACAACGAGTTGCATCAAAAAGGCTACCGCATTATCGCCACTCTGCCGCATGAAAACGACACCATGATTACCGACCTAGATGTCTCCAAACCCATCGCCTTGGTGTTCGGCACCGAGCTCACTGGGCTCACACAGCAAGCCATTGAGCATGCCGACGGCTATGTCAAAGTGCCAATGTACGGCTTCACCGAAAGTTTCAACATATCGGTCTGCGCGGCGCTTTCGCTATTCTACCTAACCGAGAAAATGCGGGCCGACAAGAACATTCACTGGCAGTTATCGGAAGACGAACAAACAACACTGAAACTATATTGGTGCATGCAAGTAATCCACGATGGAAAACATGTCATGGAGCAGGTGGAAAAAAGACTTTTCGGCAGGTAGAAAGGCTTCTAGGTTACTTGCGGAAAGAAATATTTGACAGTTCATATAATTTTAGTACCTTTGTAGACTTGTTGAGAGATGGTAACAACTAAATAAAATACACAATATGAAAAAGATACTTGTTCTTATTGCACTCCTGACGATGGGTCAGGCTGTTGTGTTTGCACAGAAAGAGAAAACGGTAAAGGAGTCCGATGTGCCCGTCCGTTATGTAAAAGACTTCCAAAATCAGGCCAACAGCGCCCAAAATGTGGTGTGGACTATGGCAGCAGACAGCTCGGCATATATGGCCACATATACCGCTGCCGAAGGCGACAAACAGGCTATCCGCTTCACTCCCAAGACTTCGGAAACCCGCTACTATATCGACGACAAATACATTCCCCACGCTATCAAGGATACCGTTGCCCACCAGTTCCCTTCGCACAAAATTAGTGAAGTCTACATTCGCAATCTTAAAGGCAAGATGACCTACCAATGCCGCATCTATCAAAAGAAAGGTTTCCTGTTTTGGAAGAGAGAGACAAACGTGAAAAAAATCTCCTTTGAAACCAACAGTAAAATGATTGAAGTGGTGGACGAGAAAATCAAATAAGCCCCACTCGCTACCCATTCTCCCCAACAGAAAAGGCAGACTCCCCGACGGAAGCCTGCCTTTTCTGTTGAGCGTTAAGCCGGCAAGGAGCGAGAATGTCTCCTTCTGCCCAAGGAATCACTCCACATTGAGCAGGTAATAGTTCTTCTTTCCTTTCTGCACTAAGATGCTACCGCACGAAAGGATATCCTCAGCAGTAAGACTACAGTCCTCACCTACCTTGACCTTATTGACGGAAATGGAGTTCTGTTTGAGCTCGCGCCGCACTTCGCCCTTAGAGGCAAACATGCCCACTTCGGCAACAAGGTCGATAAGCGAAACGCCCTCCTCCAAACGACTGCGCGAAACAACAAACTGTGGTACTCCCTCGAAAACTGAGAGTATCGTACTGCGGTCCAAACTGTTAAGCAACTCGGCAGTACCCTTACCAAAGAGCAATTCCGATGCATCGACAGAAGCCTTATAATCCCGTTCGCTATGGACTCGGCATGTGATGTCCTTTGCCAGAGCTTTCTGCAAAATGCGGCGCTCTGGTGCCTGGGCATGCTGACGTTCAAGTTCGGCAATCTCATCCTTGGTAAACATAGTGAAAATTCGGATATAACGAGCCGTGTCGACATCGGAGCAGTTAAGCCAAAACTGATAAAACTTGTAGGGACTTGTCTTGGCTGGGTCAAGCCACACGTTGCCGCCCTCAGTCTTGCCAAACTTTGTTCCATCAGCTTTGGTAATCAACGGGCAAGTGAGTGCGTACGCCTCTCCTCCATCCATGCGCCGAATTAGTTCGGTACCAGTGGTAATGTTACCCCACTGGTCCGACCCGCCCATCTGCAGACGGCAACCCTTCGTACGATAGAGCGTAAGGTAGTCGTAGGCTTGCAGGAGTTGGTAACTGAACTCGGTGAAAGAAAGGCCTGTCTCCAACCGTTTTTTTACAGAGTCCTTAGTCATCATATAGTTTACGGTAATGTGCTTGCCCACATCGCGAATAAAATCAAGGAAGAGGTAATCCTTCATCCAATCGTAATTGTTGACGATCTCGGCACCATTGACAGGATTGTCGAAATCCAAAAACTTGGAAAGCTGATTACGGATACACTGCACATTATGTTCAACTTCCTCTACTGTAAGAAGTTTGCGCTCCTGAGCTTTAAAAGAGGGGTCGCCAATCATGCCCGTGGCACCACCCACAACGGCCAAAGGCTTGTGACCAGCTACTTGGAGGTGTTTGAGCAACATGATACTGACAAGGTGTCCAATATGAAGGGAATCGGCTGTAGGATCTATGCCGACATAAGCCGTGGTCACTTCTTTGGAGAGTTGTTGCTCGGTACCGGGCATGATATCATGGATCATGCCGCGCCATTTGAGTTCTTGGACAAGATTCTTGTTCATCGATTGAATATGTATTGTGATTTAAATGTATGTACTACAATAATAAAAAAGAGGTACTGTGTTTGTTGGACCAGTACCTCTTTCGTTATCTAATTAGAATTATCTTACGACCAACTTGGAGGTAGCTCTTTGGCCATTCACAATTACGTTCACCAGATACATGCCATGTTGGAGATTTTGGCAGTTGATGTTGCGAGTGTGCATACCTTCGGCAACTTTACCAAGATTCTCAGTATAGACGACCTTACCAGTGAGGTCATATACTTTCAGTACAGCCTGACCGGCCTGAGCTATGGTAAGCTCTAGGGTAGCCTGATCCACTGCGGGGTTGGGATAGAGACGCACTTGGTTGGCTCCAGTGGAAACAACACTGGGAATATCTTCGTAGACTTCTTGGTCGAGAATCTCGTTGGTGTGATCCACTACATAAGTAGAGTCCATGAAGATTCCACGACCATAAGTACCAAAGTACATGGCATAAGCCCATTTGGTCTTGGGGAAGTAGTACTGTTCCTCCGAAACGCCATCGTGACCGACATAGGAAATCATAGGATAATTGCAAGTGACCTGATACATGGCAGTAACAGGAACGCCATTGAAAGCACCATAGGTCTGCCAGGACGGATTGTTGACTCCGGAGGATTTGAACACACCATCCTCTGTGCCCACATAGACCTCACCAGTGGTATACTCAATCATGGCGCTGTAAACGGGCACCGATGTAGGCAAGGAAATATCACTCACGCTATAGTTGTTGCTAGAGGCATTGTTGATATACACAACGTTGGCGGCATCATTGCCATAGCCGTCAAAGGTGACAATGAGGGCATCACGACCCTGACGGGGGTCAATGCTTATGGAGGAGATACGGCGGTTGAAGAAAGCACTGCTGTCGCTTGCCATAATGGTATCGGTAACCGTAACACGGGTGCTTACCTTATAGTTTAGCTGATCGCGGGTAACATGAACATCAGCGCTATAATCAGCAGAATTGATGCCGTGTACGCGGGCAATCAACGATTTGCCGGCTTCTTTGTCTTCAACAACCACAAAGGCGCAGTCACCATCTTGAGACATGGCCGTGTAGCGGACAACCATGTTGGGGTACGATACACCGTTGATGCCGTAGATATGACTCCAGAAACGGGTATCGTTGGTGTTGTCGTAAGTTTTACGGAAATCGGTGGGGAACCAACAATAAGAAACATTGGAGTTTTTGGGCATATCGTTCTCAACGGTAACGGCCAACATACGACTCAAGTAGGGTTGGTGAACGGTCTGCTTCATCGCGTCACCTACCTTGAAATCGTGGTCGAAAACATGATAAAAAGGATAGCTGGCATGAACCGGGTCGAGCACTACCATCGAGTCGCCACGCTGAATCTGGAAGCGCGAACCCATGAAATCGTTGTCGCTAGAAGTGATATTAATGCGTTCACCGCCACGGATAACATAGCCTAGGGTGTCGATGGTAAAGGTGATACTGTCGTTAGTCACCGTATTGTTGTCAGTCTCCCAAAGGGAAATCTGACCGATTTCGGGACCACCAGCAACAAGGTTAGTCATGAAATCCTCATCTGCTGTCCAGGTCTGGGTATTGGTGTAATCGTTATAGTCGGCATATGCGCGACCAATGGCTCCACTGCCGGAAGAAACGAATATGGTGCGACGGGAATAAGGAGCATACTGCGTAAAACGGGATGCGGCTACCTGTCCGCCGTTGCCCTTCCAAATGATATTGGCCAAGTGATTCAGGTTGGAGCCCGAATTGTCGTACCATGAAGCCTCATTAGCACCACCATCGTGCTCGACTCGGGCCTCGATAAAGGGGCATGCATTGGAATTGGCACCGCTGACGACTGAGCCGTCTGGGCAAACGGCAAGACCATTGATTTGCACCGAGTTCATCCCACGGTTGAGATTGGTAAAGCTGGCCATTGGAGTGCTGTTGCCACCAGAGAAATAAACACCGCCATCGGTAACGATGTAGTAACCCTCGTACATGCTCATCGTTTCTTCATTCCAACGGACATCAGGCACAATCCGGTGAATGCCGGAATGGACAAAGGCGCTACTGGAATAGACGGTGGCCATATAGTCACCGGAGTTGTAGGTCTCGTTGGTGGAAGAAACGGTCCACTGGAAGGGGGAATTCTCCACATAACCCTTGCCTACCCAAATGGTAGCTCCGCCAAGATACACCTTGGTGGGATCGGTCGGGCTGACGGTGAGGGCACCACAAGTAGCATCAGTGGCAACAGAGGAGAAAGGAGTGACAGTAGATGTGGAAAGAAGAACCCAACTGTTGGTGTTGCGGCTTTGGTACAGACCTTCCATCAAACCATTGGCATCGGAAACCATGGCATAGAGGTACGACTCATCGGAGGGAGCAAGAGCCAATGTGATGTAGTTGGCATTGCCACCGAAAGCAGAGCAACTGCCAGTAATGTCAACGGGATCAGATGAATTGATCACATCGCTAATTTTGTACAGACGACCGCCAACGGCAAAGAAAGCTCTGTTATACTGCTTGGACAGGACAACGTTGGAAACATTTCCATCAAAAACCTTGACAGGGGCATTGGCAAGCCCATCTACTCCAGAGACAGCCCAACGGAAAAGGCCTTTGGGGGTGGCTACATAAACATAAGTGCTGCCTTGAAGGGTTATCACTTCAATATCGTTAACTGAGGCAAAGTCAGCCTCCAAATCGTTGCCGGGATTAGTAAGAGAAAGGCGGGTAAAAGTGGTATCAACGGTATTGAAGAGGAAAATACCGCGTCCACGAGCTGCAAATTTGCTAACCTTATTTCCCTTGGCATAGTAACTTTCACCTGTGCCGATGAGTATGTTACTTTCATTCACCTTGACCATGCAACTAACAGGAAGCGTAAGTTCTTCTCCGTCAACGTAACAAGGAAGGTACTTCCAGATATCATCCTGCTCATCTGAACGGGTGTACAGACCACCGGTAGCAGCACCAGCATAGAGAGTGACAGCGGTATCGACGCCACCACCGAAAACGACGAGCGAAGTAACGCGGCCACCGATATTATCCGGACCGATTTCTACAAGTTTGTTGTTTTGGTAATTGGCTTTTTGGGCAGTGGCAGTGCCTACGAAACACACCGCGAGGCCTACTAACAAGCCGAGAAGTACTTTTCTACTTTTCATAAGATATTGACATTTAATTAGATACTCAATTTCCATGTATACAAATTGATTAGCAAAGATACATTTTTTTTTGCAATTGCGGCCTTTGCCTATAAAAAAAGTGCAATCCGGCAATAAAAGAAAAATGGTTGCGTTATACCAAACATAAATTTGCAGCAGCAAATCTAAGAGTCATAGAGTAACAAAAGAACTAAATCAATCTGTAATAATATGGAAGACCAGCATTTCAACATTCAGGAGCTGAATGCACGCATCGAGAAGGAAAGTGCCTTCGTGGACGCCCTCACTATGGAACTACGCAAAAACATCGTAGGACAAAAGCATATGATAGAGAGCCTGATGATTGGTCTGTTGAGCAACGGTCACATCCTGCTCGAAGGCGTCCCCGGCCTAGCCAAGACGCTAACCATCACCTCGCTAGCCAATGCCATCGATGCCAAGTTCAGCCGCATACAGTTCACCCCCGACTTGCTCCCTGCTGACCTTTTGGGTACGATGATCTACAGCCAAAAGAGCGAAACGTTTAACGTAAAAAAAGGCCCTATCTTCTCCAACTTTGTCCTTGCCGACGAAATTAACCGTGCCCCTGCCAAGGTGCAAAGTGCCCTATTGGAGGCCATGCAGGAGCGCCAAGTGACCATTGGCGAAACAACCTACCAACTGGAGGAGCCCTTCTTGGTTATGGCCACCCAAAACCCCATCGAGCAGGAAGGCACCTATCCCCTACCCGAAGCCCAGGTGGACCGTTTTATGCTCAAGGTGGTCATCAGCTACCCTCAGAAGGAGGAGGAACGCCAAATTCTGCACCAGTCGATGACAGGTAGCTTTGTCCGGCAACAGCCCATCCTCAAACCCGCCGACATCCTCAATGCACGTCAAGTGGTGCGCGAAGTCTATATGGACGAAAAAATCGAAAACTACATTACCGACATTATTTTTGCCACCCGTTACCCCGAGCAGTACCAGCTTGACAAGCTCAAGGGTCTCATCAGTTATGGTGCCTCGCCACGTGGCAGCATTAGCCTGGCACTGGCTTCCAAAGCCTATGCCTTCATGCGCCGCCGCGGATATGTCATCCCCGAAGATGTCCGCGCCATTGCCATGGATGTGCTCCGCCACCGCATCGGGCTCACCTACGAAGCCGAGGCCGAAAACATCACTAGCGAAGAAGTTGTGAACGAAATTCTCAACCGCGTGGATGTACCCTAATGGCGTAGGGGGAAAAAGAGAAAAAAACTTCGTACATCTGCTACAAAAGTAGGCATCGAAAGCCCCCAAAAAAAGAATCTCCCCAAAAGAGTATCAACGACCCAAAACGCCATGGAACAACAAAACGACGAAATATTAAGAAAGGTCCGAAAAATCGAAATCAAGGCCAAGGGGTTGTCTCGCCAGCTTTTCTCGGGCGAATACCACAGCGCCTTTAAAGGTCGCGGCATGGCTTTCAGCGAAGTGCGCGAATACCAGTACGGTGATGATGTCCGCAATATCGATTGGAATGTCACCGCTCGGTTAAACCACCCCTATGTAAAAATCTTTGAGGAAGAGCGCGAACTGACAGTGATGCTACTAGTAGACGTTAGCGGTAGCAACCGTTTCGGTACCCATCACCAATTTAAAGAAGAATTGGTAGCTGAAGTAGCTGCAACGTTAGCTTTCAGCGCTATACAGAACAACGACAAGGTTGGCGTAATCCTTTTTAGCAACCAAATCGAAAAATTCATCCCTCCCAAAAAAGGCAGTAGCCACATTCTCCGCATCATCCGCGAGCTCATCACTTTCCGCCCTTCTAGCAACGGCACCAACCTTTCCGAAGGGCTTCGCTACTTCACCAACGTCATCAAGAAACGCTGTACTGCATTCATACTGAGCGACTTCTACGATGAGGGTTACTCCGATGCTCTAAAAATCGCATCCCACAAGCACGACCTTATCTCCATCCGCATTGCTGATGAGAGGGAAGTCCGCCTGCCCGACCTCGGCTTGACCAAGTTCTACGACCCCGAGACTTCCGAAACCATTTTGGTAGACACATCCGATGCCTCCATCCGACAGACCTTTGCCAACCGCTATGCCGACCATGTCGCCAAAACCGATGGATTGATGCAAAAATACGGAATCGACAGCGCTGTTCTCTACACGGGCGAAGACTACGTAAAAGAGCTCAAGAAGCTCTTCGACCGCCGTAGCGCCTGACAACTCATAACGCTTTTGACAATAAAATCTATGAAACAATACCTGACTGCAATTCTCTTCCTCCTTGCCTCTTTTGTCGCTTTGGCGCAGGACACAATAGTTCCCATCCCGCAGATGCACTACCGTTTCCGGTTGGACAGCAACTCCTTGCTCCTCGGAGACCAGGCCGTGCTGACTATCGAACCCTCTGCCGTTCCCCCATCGATGGAAGAGCTCTCCAACAACGGAATCGTGGCCGTACGCCAACAGGTTGACTCCTCTAGTGGCAACCTGCTCACCACTATCACCAGTTTCGAAGTAGGTCAGCACTGGTATCGCATCGGGGCCGATTCGTTGCTTGTTACAGTAAGGGATCTGCCTGGGGTGGATACTTCCTCCACCGATATCAAGGACATTGCCGACATCCTTAAGCAACCCTACACCTTCGGCGAAATTGCACGGGTTGTAGGCATCGTTTTGGGGATCCTTGCCATCGTTGCCGCAGTTGTCTTTGCCTTCCTACGCCTAAAAAAGCACAAACCCCTTATTTCCATCCCACAGAAACCTCCACTGCCACCGCATACCCGAGCCCTCGAAGCCCTAGAAAATCTGCGCCAGCAACAGCTTTGGCAACAAGGCAAGGTCAAACAGTACCACACCCTGCTAACCGACATCCTGCGATCCTATCTAGAGGAAACTTGTGGCATTCCTTCAACCGAAATGACCACCGACCAGACCCTCGAGGCTTTCCGTCAGTCCCCCGCCTTTAACCAGGAGCGTTACAGCATGCTTCGCCAAATCCTGCAAACGGCCGACATGGTCAAATTTGCCAAGTCCGAGCCCCTACCCTACCAACACGACCTCTCCATGACGCAGGCCACCGACTTCGTCAAGTCCACCGCTCCAGAGCCCGCTCCCGATGCTACTCCCAACGCCACTCCTCCCAAAAACAATCCGCAACAATGAACCACCTCACTTTCGCACATCCTTATCTGCTCTTGCTGTTGCTTATCATCCCACTGATGGTGGTGTGGTATGTTTTGCGCTACCGCAAGCAAAAGCCCGCACTGCAGTTTTCAAATATTGCCTTCTTTAAAGACATCCCAAAAACCTTCCGCCAACGCACCTATCCACTGCTTTTTGCGCTGAGAATGGTGGCTGTTGGGGCGCTTGTTGTGGCATTAGCACGCCCGCAGACCATGCTTAGCCACCAGCAAATGAAGGTCGAGGGCATTGATATCGTTTTGGCTATGGATGTCAGCGGTAGCATGCTAGCCGAGGATTTCAAGCCCAACCGGCTCGAAGCCGCCAAAAAGGTTGCCGCCAACTTTATTGAAGGCCGCCGCAACGACCGCATGGGCTTGGTAGTCTTCTCGGGCGAAGCCTTCACTCAAGTGCCCCTCACCATCGACCACCCAGTACTACTCAACCAGCTTAAGGACGTCAAGAGCGGCATTATCAAGGACGGTACCGCCTTAGGTGATGGTTTGGCCACCGCCATCAACCGCATCAAGGACAGCCAGGCCAAGAGTAAGGTCATTATCTTGCTCACCGACGGCATCAACAACCAAGGTTCCGTCGACCCGCAAAGCGCTGCCGAAATCGCTGCCCTTTACAACATCCGCCTTTACACTATCGGATGCGGCACACAGGGCATGGCACCATATCCTTTCCGCGACCAATTCGGGCGCGTGCACTACCAAAACATTCCCGTGGAACTAGACGAGCAACTGCTCACCCGAATGGCCGAATCTACCACGGACGGGCACTATTTCCGCGCCACCAACAAGAAATCCCTCCAAAATATCTTCAACAAAATCGACCAAATGGAAAAAAGCAAAATCGATGTCACCCGGTACGCCCAAACCAAAGATCAATTCATGGGTTGGCTCGTTCTGGCTGGCATTGCAGTCCTGTTGGAGGTGCTTTTGGGCCTCTTCTACTACCGCTCCACACCCTAACCATTTCCTAAAGTCCCAGCATCCGTGGGTCTCCTCCATTAAACGTTCTGGACCTTCATTTCCTTTTTCCTAATCTACACCATCAACCTACAAACACATGATTCATTTCGAACATCCTGCAATACTTTGGCTACTTCTGTTCATTCCCGCCTTCGTGGGCCTGTGGGTTTGGCTACAGTTGCGCAACCGAAAGCGTCTTCAACAATTTGCCGACCAAAATATGTTTGGGCGACTTATTCCAGATGCCTCCCGTTGGCGTCCGCACGCCAAATTTGGCTTGATAATGTTAGGCGCAACCTTCCTCATCATTGCCATCGCTGGTCCACAAGAAGGTAGCAAGATGGTCAAGGGGCAACGGCTGGGAAGCGATATTGCCGTCTGTTTGGATGTCTCCAACAGCATGATGGCCGAGGACATCCAGCCCAACCGTCTCGAACGCAGCAAACGCATTGTCAACAACTTGCTTAGTTCCTTAGGCAGCGACCGCATCTCTTTGGTGGTTTTTGCCGGCAGTAGTTATGTGCAGATGCCCCTCACTAGCGACTATAGCGCCGTCAAGCTTTTCCTCGACCAAATCGACTGTTCCCTCATCAGCGCCCAAGGTACTGCCATTGGCGATGCCATCGAAAAGGCTATGCAATCCTTCGGGTACGGCGACCCCGACCGCGAATGGACGAAAACGCAAGGTCGCGCCATCATTGTCATCTCCGATGGCGAAAACTTCGAAGACGATGCCGTGTCAGCCGCACGCAAGGCCGCTTCGGAAGGGGTGCGCGTCTGCACTGTCGGCATGGGGCTACCCTCCGGCGTTCCCATCCCCGAATACCGTGCAGGTCAGCGTGTCGGTTACAAGCGCGACCGTAGCGGAAATACCGTCACCACCCGTCTCGATGAGGCCACATTATCCGCCATTGCCAATGCCGGCAAAGGGGTGTATGTACGTGCCAACAACAACTCAAGCGTGCAAGAGATTGTCCGCTTAATTGAAGGCTTAGAAAAGGACACCTATGGTCAGGCCATGTTCTCCCAATACGAAAGCCGTTACCAGTATCCCCTCGTAGCAGCACTGCTCTGCCTATTGGCCGAGTTGTTCATCTTTGAGCGTCGTAACAAAAAAATCAACCTCGACAAAATTCTGACCCCTAAAAAATGAAAAGCAACCACCATCTTCTCTCCCTCACAATTCTGATCCTAGCTATGGCCATTGCCACCACGGCTACTGCTCAGAGCACTACAGCCCGCAAACAAACCCGTAAGGGCAACAGGGAATACCGTCAGACCCACTATGACAAGGCCGAAGTCGACTACCGCCGCGCCCTCCACGACGACAGCACTGCCTTCCGTGCCCACTACAACCTAGGCAACACCCTCTACCGCCAGAAAAAATACGACCAGGCCGCTAGCCACTTCGACAAGGCCCTCTCCACCGCCAACACCAACGACAAGACCCGTAGCCAAATCCTCCACAACCGCGGCAACTGCAACCTTAAGGCCGGTCTGGGCAAGGCCTGTCGCGCTGAGGGCCTGCAACAATTCCAACAAGCCGTTGACGATTATCGCGAAGCCCTCAAGCTCGACCCCAAGAACAACGACACCCGCTACAACCTCTCCTACGCCCAAAAGCTACTACAGCAAGCCCAGCAGCAGCAACAGCAGCAGGGTGGCGGACAGGACCAGAATAAAGGCCAAAACAAAAGTTCCCAAAAACAGGACTCCAAGGACCAGCAGGACCAAAAAGGCCAGCAGAACCAACAAAATCAGCAAGGTCAGAACAATTCCAAAGACAAACAAAACCAACAAAACCAAAACCAACAGGACAAACAAAACAAGTCCGACCGCCAGCAACAGCAACAACAGCAAAAGAAACAGGACGCCGAGCGGTTGCTGGAAGCCGTCAAAAACAACGAAAAGAACACTTTGAAGGAAAACGCCAAACGCGTTGAGACGGCTACCTCTGGCAGAATCGAAAAAGATTGGTAACAGATATCCATTATGAAAAAATACTTATCCGCATTCTTAATACTTCTATTCTCCATCCACGCCCTAGCTCAAGAGCTCACCGTTAGGGCACCGGGTCGCATCGACGTAGGGCGCCGATTCGAAGTCCGCTACGAAGTCAACGACCGCGCATCCGATTTCCGCGGCCCCTCTTTTAAGGGTTTTTCTGTTCTCTCGGGTCCTATGACCTCCCAAAGCACTAGCATGTCCATCATCAACGGAAAGACTAGCCGATCCACCACCTTCGGCTTCACCTACATCCTTCAAGCCGATGCGGAGGGCACCTTCAGCGTTGGCAGTGCTAGTTGCACCGTTGACGGCAAAAAAATCACCTGCCCAGGCTTTACCATTACCGTAGAAAAAGGCTCGCAGCAAGCCCAACCGCAGCAACCTGGTGCCTACGGTGGACGACACCAACGACAACAGTCCGCCGCCCAACCCGCCAACTCGAATAATATCGACAGCCGACAACTCTTTGCTCGCGCTAGCATCAGCAAAAGCAACCCCTACCAGGGCGAACAGGTCATCCTCACCTACAAAATCTACACCCAAGTCTCCCTCAGCCAGTATCAAATCGACAAGTTGCCCGGCAACAAGGGCTTCTGGAGCGAGGACCTCACCCGCGACGGCAACGTCAAGCAATACACCGAAACCGTGAACGGTCGATCCTACCAAGTAGCCGAAATACGCCGCGGTGCCCTTTTCGCGCAGGAGAGCGGCAAACTCACTATCGAACCCCTCAACCTCGATGTGCTAGCTATTGTCCGCGCCCAACGCCGTAGCACTGGTAGCATTTGGGACCTCTTCGACGACCCCTTCTTCAACCCCACCCAGGCCATCGAAAAACACCTCAGTACCAATAGTCTCACCGTCAATGTCAAGCCTCTCCCTAGCGGTGCCCCCGATGGCTTCTGTGGGGCCGTTGGCAAGTTCTCGGCAAAGGTCGAGACCAACACCCAGCAAGTCCGCGCAGGCGAGGCCATCACCTACCGCCTTACCATCAGCGGTAGCGGCAACCTAATGCTCATCGACGCCCCGCAAATCAACTTCCCAAAAGTCTTCGAAGTCTACGACCCGCAAATAAGCGACAACATCAACCGCACCTCTAGTGGCATCAGCGGCAGCCGTACCTACGAATGGGTGCTCATCCCTCGCAATCAGGGTAACTACGAAATCCCTGCCATCGACTTCGTCTCTTTCAACCCCGCTAGCGGCAAATATGTCACCCACCACCTCGACGCCATACCCGTCCATATCGACAAGGGCGACCCCAATGCCGCCAAGAATGTCTCCTCCAGCAAGACAGGCGTCAAACTGCTAGATAACGACATCAACTATATCCACACCGGCCGCACTCGCCTCACCCACTTGGATCACCAATCCGGCATCGAGTGGTGGTTCTGGGTGCTTTTGGCGTTTATCTTTGGAGGCGCAACAGCTACCATCTGCTTGGGTAAAAAACACCAAACACGCCAACAGGACATCGCTGGAGTGCGTCTGCGCCGTGCCACCAAGGAGGCCCGCAAACGCCTCAAAAAAGCCGCCCAACACCTCCACTCCGGCAACGACAACAACTTCTACGAAGAAATCTACAAGGCCATTTGGGGCTGCTTGGCCGACAAATACAACATCGCCCTCTCACGCCTCAGCACCGATACTGTCCACGATTGCCTAGTGGAAAAGTCTGTGCCTCAAGAGCAGCAGGAACGCATCATCAAAACCTTGCACGATGTCGACTTTGCCCGTTTTGCTCCCGGCGATGCCACTGCAAAAAAACAACAAATCTACGACGAAGCCCTTGAGATGATTGTCATGATCTGACCCCCTCTCTTCTAACGACTGTAAAAATGAAAAAGATATTCGTTTTATTCACCCTCTTCTGCTCCTGCGCCCTCTTTGCACAAAACCCGCAGGAACTTCTGCAGCAAGGCAACCGAGCCTACGGCAAGGGTAACTATGCCCAAGCCGCCCAATCCTACAACGCCGTACTCGAGACTGGTTACGCCTCCGCCGAACTCTACTACAACCTCGGCAACACCTACTACCGCCTGCAACAATACGGCCTAGCCATCCTCAACTACGAGCGTGCCTTGCGTCTCAAGCCCAATTTCAGCGATGCCCGCCAAAACCTACAATTGGCCAATAGCCATACTGAGGACGAAATCCTACAACTCCCCGAACTATTCATCGTCCGGTGGGCACACACGATGGTTTCTTGGCTCTCCCCAACTGCCTGGCGGGTGGTGTTGTTGGCAATGCTGACCGTCCTAGCCGCTCTAGTGGTTGCCGTTTTCCTCTGCCGCGACTATCACAGGCGCAAGCAATCGCTTGTAGGTTGCATTGTGGTGGTAGTATTGCTGGCCATAACACTCGCTTGCACCATTGCCTCCACCGTTAGAGCTCAAAAACACAACCAAGCCATCGTCACCGTACCCATGCTAGTAGTGAAAAGTTCGCCCGAAGAGGGCAGTGTGGACAAGCTCATCCTCCACGAAGGCACCAAAGTTGGCATCGACGAAAACCTAGGCGATTGGTTCAAAATCCACATTGCCGACGGCAACACCGGATGGGTCTCCGAGAAAGAAGTAACCGTCATCTGAAACAAACCAAACACGCTCCCCAGCATATGAAATCACACCTGCTTCCCTTCTTCCTACTACTCGCCTTCCTACCATCGATCCACGCACAGGAAGAGAAAGTGGAATATGTCGACGATGAGGACTGCGGCTGCGAGTTGGTCTTTATCAACGGCATACAAACCACTCAGGACGGCGACCGCTTCGGCTTCAAACTCGAAGACGGCACCGTTCTAGTACCCAACAAATTCAAATTCGTTGATAAATTTCACGGTGAATTCTGCAAAGTGTATATGGACTACGACAGCTGTGGCATGATCAACCGCCGCGGCCAGCAAGTTATCCCATGCCTCTACAGTCAGTTGTACTACCCCACCGATGGCATGATTATGGCCGTCAAGGACAGTCTCTATGGCTTTTTCGACACCATCGGCAACATCCGCGTCCCCTTCCGCTACCGCACTGCATCCTCCTTCAACGAGGGCCTTGCCGTGGTGGCTGTAGACATCGACAGCACCCTGGTGGCCTATGGCTACATCGACCATGATGGCCGCACCTTCATCCAGCCGCAATACCAATATGCATTCCCCTTCAACGAGGGGGTTGCCGTAGTCAAAAACTACGACCGATACGGCATGATCGACCGGCAAAACCGCGAGGTCTTCCCCATCAAATTCGAGGTCCTCACCTCCATGTTTGAGGGTCTGCTCTTTGCCGGCGACGACGAAGGACTGGCCATGTACAACAACAAGTTCCAGCAACTCACCGAGCCCATCTACACCGAGCTTTTGGGCAAAAGCGATGGTTTGGTGCTAGTGGCGCGGGATGGCAAGTACGGCTACCTCAACGAAAATGGCAAGGAGGTCATTCCCTGCCAGTACGACCAGGCTGGGCTCTTCCGCCAAGGGCGCGCCCCTGTTTCGCTTGGTGGCAAATGGGGCATTATCGACACTACCGGCAAGACTGTGTTGCCCATCGATTTCGACAACAGTGGCTACCGCTCCGAGGCCTATCTGTTCCACGACGGTTTGGCCCTAGTCGAAAAAAACGGCAAGTACGGCTTCTGCAACCTCAACGGGCAACTGGTGGTCTATCCCTGCTTCGAAAACGCCTATCAGTTCTCCGATGGCCTCGCCCCTGTGCTGATGGGGGCCTGGGGCTATCTCGACACTACCGGCAACTTCTTCATCAACCCCGTCTTTGACATGGCCTCTCCCTTCGAGTGGGGTCGTGCCGAGGTCATCTACCAAGGTCAGGTGCACAAGATGAACACCGAGGGCCGCTGCGTAAAAAACTGCAAAAACGCTCCCAAGTCATGGCGCAAATAATCACCCATCCTGGCATCGTCACCTCCTCGCAGGACGGCCTTGTGGCAGTCCGTATGCGCATCTCCAGTGCCTGCTCGGCTTGCCATGCCCACGGCAAATGCGGCTTTAGCGAGTCTAAGGATCAAACCGTCAGCGTCCCAACCCGCCATTGGCAACAATACCAACCCGGCGACCGCGTCAATGTGGTCATTCAAAGTGCCAACGGTCTCAAAGCCGTCTTCATCGCCTATGTCATGCCCGGTCTGCTGTTGTTAGCCTCCTTTATCGTTTTCTACCTCCTGCATTTGGGCGATGGCCTCACGGCCCTGCTATCCCTATTGGTGGTGGCCCTCTATGGGCTCTTCCTCTACCTTATCCGCCAAAAACTTCAGCGCAAGTTCACCCTCCGACTTCAGAAGGACACTTGACCCCGCGAGAAATCATACATCGCCTCTACGCCACTAGTGTCACAAGCGGCAATGCCGCCATCAGCGCATCCAAACGGGGTTTCGTTTTGGTCGGCTGGTCGGTTAGGTACGTGTTGATGAGCACTGCGCGTAGCATTGCCCTTGCTTTGCCATCCTGCAGCAACCCGAATAGCGCTCCGTCCATCTCGGCATAGACAAAAGCCTCCCGCATGGCCTTTACCGTGTATCCGCCCCTAGGCAAATCCTTACGTTCTTTCCTCGCACCCACCAACTTTTCGGGTTCTGCCTTCCTGCCGCAGGCCACCTCATCCCGCTCCACCAGCCGCCAGAAACTTTCGTGCTGCATGTGGTAGTACGGCTGGCAGATGTTGAGTCTCCATAGCGCCGAAGCGCCAACGTATCGATTCCATATCTCCGCAAAACACTCTATCAGCTCTTCCGTCAATCCAATGTATGGAGTCGGCATCCTCCCCTGCTCTATCTGGTCTATCACTGCCAAAAGTAGCACTGCCTTGTGTGGCGCCTTGCGGCCCTTTGTCTGCGCCGTGTGCAAAGAGGCAAACGCCTCCATATAGTGTGCCAACTCTTTCATCGTGGTCTGTTCTTTGTGTTGCCTCATGCTGTTCTTGATTCTCCCTTCTCCCATAAAGATGTGCCTCCTCTGTTTTTGCTGCAAACCCATATTCCCCCTATGCCTACCTTCTAGTCATTCCATTTTTTCCAATTCCGCCACAATACCCACATCCGCTGCTGCCCAATCCAGTTTAGCCAACGTTTCCTTGCCTCTCCAATTAAAGGCCACATGCTCTTTCATCTCAAAGGACTCCACTTGAGGGTAGCAAAGGAAGGCAGTCATTTCTATCGAGAAATCGGGATATTCATGGTTCACCCTAACCACTTCCTTGCCCACATCCACTGGATAATTCATCTCCTCCATCAACTCTCGCGCTAGCGCCTGACGCGGTGTCTCTCCCGGTTCTATCTTTCCGCCGGGGAACTCCCACTTATAGCTGGTATACTCGTATTTTGTTTTCCCTTTTTGCATGCAAAGGTACTTCCCATCTCTGCAAACCGCCGCAGCAACAACACAATAATGCTTCATCTTAGACCTCTCTTATTTAAGCATTTGCCAAGATTGCAGCATACTCGTAAACAGCACCAGGCATCGCTGCTTTCAGCCTCCATACTATCTGCATAGGCCTGTTGCCTTCGTAACTCTCAAGCGTCACTTTTCCAAGATATACATACCCTAACGTGCGCGACTTGTTCTCTGCTGCATTCTGCTGTTTGCGGACAAACAATAGCATTTCGCGTTCTCCTTTAATATAGCTCTGCCCAACCAACGACTGTTGGCTTGTTTTATTCTGGCTCTCCCAGTGGAACTTTACACTACTTTGGGCAAAATCTTTATAGTTGGTGTTTGACCCTGCCTCCCTGTCCTTGATAATATCCACAAACATCGCCTCCACCGGAACTCCATCAAGCGTATTTCGCTCACAACCTTCTCTATTAGACGACATCCTTTCTAGCGTAGATGTCCCTATTGCCACCTGTATTTGCGCCTTTGGGTAAACCCCATGTAGCCTAAGCGGAAAACTTCCCTTGAAAACCGAATTGTCCTCCTCTATAGTACTCCCCATTTTTAGACAGGGTTAATATTCAGTTATACTCATTG
>CAZAAK010000007.1:0-43894 GCA_964483145.1 uncultured Bacteroidaceae bacterium | reverse complement strand
AATTTTTCTTTCTGCAACCTATGCGGTTGTCTAAAATTCCGGGAGTATTATAGGTAGGCACGGAACAATGTTCTTGATGCTCTTAAAGATGAGATTGTGGAGTTGTTGGAGTTTTGTATCTTGAACGTTGTATTTTTTTTTGAATAGTCTGAATAACTCCCAAAGATGCCGCTTTTGCAACGTTCAAATGGATCGCTCAAATTAAAATCGGCGCGAAGGTCTGACTCCAACACAATTCGCTGCACCCCATTGTCAAATACAACAGTGTAAAGTACCCTGCCACGCCCAGACTTTACCGCTGTCACCGTGCCATGGGTATCCGCATCAATTTCTATTACCTTGTCTCCTATCGCAAATTTCGCCATCATGATGTTACTTGATTTATCAACAATGCTTCTTATTCAATCTCCAATACTTTTCTTCCGGCATTTCACGGGTAGAATTTTTGTATCCGTGCACCGGACTTGCCAAATTGGCGGTGCAAAGATACAGAATATTTTTGATATGGCATTACTTTTTTGTTGTTTTATTGATAATTCCTATATGCTAGGGTGGGTAATTTATTGATTTTTTACATTATTGACATCGGATAAATACCATGCTAGAACATTCAGTTATCCCAATGTGGGACATTACAGCTTTTCAATATTCAATTGGTACGAAAACAAAAAAATGGCCACCAACCGGTAGTAGCCACCCGCATCGCATGCCGCGCCATGATGTGTGCACTCCTCAGAACCTCCCGTGCGCTCCACCGCCGCCAAAACTGCCGCCGCCAAAGCCGCCAAAGCCGCCCGAGCTACCACCAAAGCCACCCGAGCCACCTCTAAAGCCACCTATGCCGCCCAATGGACCTAACCAACCCGAGCCGCCAATGCCGGAGTCTCCATCTTTGCCGCCACCATGCTTCTTGCTGTATCTGTCAATCAATACAAAGACAACCACAAACAGCAACATTGCTCCCACAAATCCGAGCACCCCGTTACGCTCTTCTTTCTTGTAGCGCTCGTAGCTGTATTCGCCAGTGCAAACAGGTTCTATCACATTCAAAGCTGCCACCAAAGCCTCGTAGTAGTCGCCTTCGCCCAATGGCTCAATCATCTCGTCGTCGATAATATGCTTGCAGAAAACATCGGGCAGAGCACCCTCTAGGCCATAGCCCGGTAGAATGGCCACATCGCCGTAATCATCCTCGTTCTCCTTGGATTTTATGAGAATGACAACACCGTTATCGAAATCCTTCGATCCAACCCCCCAAACGGTACCGATACGGGTGCCAAGGTCCATAATCTCACAATCGTGCAAAGTAGGCGTAACGACTATCAATATCTGGTTGGACGTGGTATCGTCAAAAGCCACCAAACGGCGCTCCAACGAATCGAGTTGCGCTGCAGAAAGCACATTGCCATAGTCGTTCACCAACCTGCCCGTTGGTTCGGGGCACCACTGCGCCGATGCCGCAACCGACCAGCCCAACAGAATAACGAAGGCCAGTAGCCCTAATATGCCTTTTTTGCGAATCGTCATGCCACAACTCTCCCAGTTACCTTTAGCGACAGTTCATCCCCATACAAGCCGACACAGATGCTCGCCTTTAAAAGTCGAACTCCACTTTCACAGGCTCATCGCTTCCCTCAGGAGCAGTAAAGTAGCCTTTCTTCTCGAACCCACAAATGCCAGCTACCACATTGTTGGGGAAGAGACGCAACTGCTTGTTGTAGACATTCACCACTTCATTGAAGCGGCCCCGCTCGGTGGTGATACGATTCTCGGTGCCTTCCAACTGAACCTGCAGGTCGCGGAAACTCTGGGTGGCTGTAAGTTCCGGGTAACGCTCCACCACAATGTTCATCGAACGGGTCAGCGCGCTTGAGAGCTTGTCCTGTGTCTTCTGGAATTCCGCCACATTGGCCTCGTTGAGGTTATTGGCATCCACCTGCACCGAACCCGCCTTGGCACGGGCCTCAATCACCTCGGTTAGGGTGCCCTTTTCATAGTTAGCAACACCTTGAACGGTGGCCACTAGCTGAGGAATCAAATCGGCTCGGCGCTTGTAGACATTCTCCACTTGAGCCCAAGACTGAGCAACATTCTCCTCGCTTTGCACCAATTTGTTGCGTACACCAATACCCCACAACAGGGCAATCACAACAACAGCGATAATAATCAGAACAGGCAAAAATTTCTTTTTCATGGCAATTTCGGTTTCTTTTCAATCCGTATTACAACGCAATCCGGCGCACTTTATTGCCCAGCACCTTCTTTTTGCACAGCAACACACAAAAAAAGGCCACACTTAATGCGCAGCCTTATCTCTTACCAGGAAGAAGCCGGAATTATTCAGCGCTGATGACAGCTTTGTGGACAGCATTCCAACCAGCAGCAGTGAGACCCCAATTGTTGGTGGAGTTCTTATTTCCGTTGATTCTAACCTTGCTTCTCTTTACTTTCTTGTTTGCATTGATACCCATGACACAAATATTTTATTGTTTAACCTACTGATTTAGTGCGCGCAACATGCAATCCACGTTACACAAAATGTTTTGCAAAGCTACAACATTATTCCGACATACACAAATTTTTTTCGCAAGGACCACTTGCCGGCACGTTTTTTTGTATCTCTTGCCCATACCGTTTGCTTGATTTAGCCAGAGTCCGTCATCGTTTTGACGGGATATACCTGTGCGAGTCTTGCAATAGCCACAAAACAGTGTAGTATAGTACAGGTGTGGCAACGCCACGGTATCGGCAGGGCCTTGCTAACTTCGTCTTTTTGTTTACCTTTCTTTTACTTTTCTTTTACCTTTTATTTAGGTTAGGTAAACAAAAGGTAAAAGAAAAGTAAAAGAAAGGTAAACAAAAAGACGAACCTACCTATACCCATCCGCTTACCCAGGGCTAGATTGCAAGGCTGTGATTGGCTCTATAGAGGAAAGATTGTCTGTTGCGCATTTGTGGCTTGCAGAATCCATGAACAGAATTGGTCCCGATTGTACGAGACCTTCCGCCCGAATGTGTATCCGTTGGATGAAACCGCATTTGACGCGCAGGACTTTTTACGCGAGTACAGCAATTCACAACTCGGCACACAATATTTTTTCTGTGCGCGCGTTAGTCAAAGTTACGCGTATAGAGAACAGCATATAGAAAACACCAAATTACGGCTTATACAAGGCATAAAGCATCTTTCGCTTGGATATCGCCACAGATGGCACTCTCAAGCCCTTCCGTCATCGGGAAACCGTAACCGATTGTTTGTGCACAAAAAAGAACAGAAAAAAGATGAACATAATCATTGCAGGTGACGGTGAGGTAGGTTTCTACCTTGCCAAATCGCTAACCGAATTGGACCACAACATCACAGTGGTGGACCCCAATTCGGAATTACTGAAACGCCTAGAGAAGGAGACGGACCTTATGGCTATTGCCGGATCCTCCACCTCGCCAAAAGTGCTTGACGATGCCAATGTGGGCAACTGCGATCTATTCCTTGCCGTACTTCACGACGAGAGCATCAATCTGGTGAGTTGCGCATTAGCCAAGAAATTGGGGGCTAAAAAGACTTTGGCGCGCATCAGCAACACCGAGTTTCTCTACCCCAAACACCGCGACATGTTCCGCGAGCTGGGAGTGGACGAAATGGTCTGCCCCGAACGCATTGCTACCAAGGAAATCACCAATCTCATCAACAATTCCGTTGCCACGGAGTTCTTTGATTTTTCCAGTGGACTGCTCACCATGTACCTTATTCACCTTGAGGCCGACTCTCCCGTAGTCAATCACAGTGTTAGGGAACTTATCCAGATTTACAATACCCTCGAGGTGCGCATCGTAGCCCTGCTGCGCAACAGCCAAACCATCTTTCCGCACCTGGACACCACCTTCCATCAAGGCGACCTTGTCTATCTTATCAGCCGGCCCAACCAGTTCGATACCATCAAACGCGTTGCTGGCAAAACCGATGTGAGCATCCACAAGGCAATGATTGTGGGCGCAGGGCGCATCGGACGGTTTGCTGCCCAAACTCTTGAAGACAAAATCCACATTACCCTTTTTGAGGAATCAAAGGCCCGTTGCGATGAAGCCGCCAGCCTGCTCAACAAATCGCTTATCATCAATGGCGACGCCACCGACATTGAGCTCCTCAAGGAAGAAGGTCTCCAAAACACCGATGCCTTTATCTCGGTAACGGATTCATCCGAGACCAATATTCTCACCTGCCTGCACGCCAAAAAACTGGGCGTACACCGCACTATTGCCCTAGTGGAAAACACCGGTTTTATCAGTCTTTCGCAAGACATTGGTATCGACACTATCATCAACAAAAAGCTTATCACCGCCAGCTATATCTCCCGTTTTATAGTCAAAGGCGATGCTGTCCGCAGCAAATGGCTCAGCGGCACCAATGCCGAGTTGGTGGAGTTCAACGTGGCCAAGCACGCTTATGCCACACGCCACACCATCCGTGAGCTTGCTTTGCCCCAAGGCTCTACCATTGGTGGCATCATCCGCGGCAACCAAAGCATACTACCCACCCGCGACACTCAAATCGAGCCCAAGGACAAAGTCATCGTATTCGCCCTCCCCAAAGTGATGGACCAAGTGGCGAGAATGTTTGGTTGAAAATCGGAATCGCAACAAATATCCTAGATAGAAACCTTCCAAAAGGAATCGTTGGTTTGTTTTGACTGTTAGTTATTAATTGCCTTGCCCATCCGCACGAAAATAGAAGAATGGCCTGCCGAGAGGCTGGGACTGCGCAGATTCAACTTCCGACTTATTGCGCGGCTCACAGGTATGTTGCTCACCTATTTGGCCGTCAGCATGGTGTTGCCTTTGGCTGTATCGATTCTCTACCGAGATGGGGCCCAATTCTCCATCGTAATTTCCGGCATGGCTATTCTTATTTTGGGGCTATTCCTTCGCAATTTTGTAGGGCGTGGCGCCACCTACGACCTTAGAGAAACAGAGAGTTATTGGTTCACCACTTTCATTTGGATGATCATTCCGCTTGGAGGCACCATACCCTACCTCTTTTCGGGTAGCATCGGCTCTTTTACCGATGCGGTCTTTGAATCCGTCAGCGGTTTTACCACCACAGGCTCTTCCATCCTTTCTCGACCCGAAGATCTGCCACAGAGTCTCTTGGTGTACCGCTCATTTACCCAGTGGATTGGCGGCATGGGATTTATGCTTTTTGCCGTTGCTATCCTCCGCAAGTTGGGAGTGGACGGCGAACAACTCTACGAAGCCGAATTTTCCGGCACTAGACAACGCAAACTTCATCCCCGCCTCTCCAAGAGCGTCACGCGCCTCTTTACTATTTATATCACACTCACCGTTGGCATGATGACATTGCTGCTGATTAACGGAACGCCTATATTCGAGTCCATGTGCCTAACCTTCAGCACCATTTCCACGGGTGGCTTTGTGCCCCACAGCATGGGGCTTGCCTCCTTGAGCGCTAGAGGTCTGGCCATCGTCACCGCATTCATGATTCTCAGTGGCATCAGCCTAGCCCAACTTTACAACCTCTTTACCCTCAAGTGGCGCAAATGTAGCCGCGACGAAGAGCTTTGGACCTATTTTGGGATCATCCTTGTTGTTAGCATCGTCTGCACTATTGCCTTCAGTGCCGTCGGCAACGACTTTCGTTCGGCTCTCCATTACAGCATTTTCCATGTAGCCTCTAGCATATCCTCTTGCGGATTCTACTTTCCAAAACCGCAACACTGGTCATTTCTTGTAAGCGTGCTCACATTTCTCATGATTCTTGTAGGTGCATCGGCAGGTTCCACGGGTGGAGGCATCAAAATCCTACGCATTATCACACTCTACAAATACATCAGCAACTACTTCACCCGCATGATTCATCCCAACGCAGTCACTTGCGTCAAGGTCAACCATAAGGCAGTGGAGGAGGATTACATCAACAAGGTCTTTGCCTTTGTCTTCCTCTATTTTGCTTTTATCCTTATCGGGGCCTTCGTTCTCACCCTCTGCGGCTGCAGCATTCCCGATTCCATCTGCATGGCAGCTGCCAATATCGGCAACCTAGGTCCCTCTCCACTAATCAATAACCTTGGCGGAAATCTCGATTACAGCCTGCTATCCCACTTTGCCAAATGGGCACTTGCCACCCTCATGATTGCAGGCCGCATTGAGCTCTTTGCCCTCATTGCCATTATTTCTCCAGCCTATTGGAAACGTAGGTAATATATTCGCAGTCGAAATAGCAAATAGCAGAAATCACGAACAATCAGTCAAATATAACATAGCTATCAACCAGGTAAAATACATACTACGCTTTATCGGCATCCTGCTGATGGTGGAAGGCGCTCTCATCCTATCCTGTCTCATTCCTGCATTCCATTTTGCCGATGACACCTGGGCGAAGATAACCGTATCGGGGCTCTTCACCTTCAACATAGGGCTCTTTCTCACAGTCCGTTATCACAATGCCCGGCGCATCACGGACAAGCGCATAGCTTATCTGCTAGTGGTGGTTATGTGGGTGGTGCTTTCTCTTTTTGGGGCTCTACCCTATCTTGCCACGGGAGTCACCACATCCTTTGCCAACGCTCTTTTCGAATCCACCTCCGGCATTACTTCTACGGGTGCCACCATCTTTTCCACAGTTGAGTGGTTGCCTGCTTCCATACTGCTTTGGCGTAGCATGACCCAATGGTTTGGTGGCTTTGGCATTGTGTTACTGGTATTGGCTCTTGTTCCTTCCATGGGCATCAACAAATACAGCCTCTACACGGCCGAGGCCTCTGGAGCCGACAATACCGGCAAGCAAACCACTTCCATGGGTGCCACCATCCGCCACACACTAGGCATTTATATATTTCTTACTCTGTTATTTATCACCACCTTGTGGAAGACCGGCCTCCACCTTTGGGATGCTGTCAACGTCACCTTTACCAACATTTCTTCCGGAGGCTTTTCCATCTACAACAACAGTCTTGAACACCTCACCCATGTCCAGCAGTATGTGGTGGCCATCGCCATGCTTTTCAGCGGCGTTAACTTTTCCATGCTTTACTACTTTCTCACCCTCCAATGGGACCGCCTGCGCAACAAATTCGACCAAACCATTTGCTATCTAACCACCTTCTTGGGGGGCGCAATCTTTGTCATTCTTGCCTTGGCACTCAAGATGGGCTATTCCTTCCCTGATGCCGTTAGATGCGGCATTGTGCAGACTATAAGTGTTCTCACAACCACCGGCTCGCTCGTGGCGGACACTTCGCAATGGTGGGTGCCCGTCACTTTCCTCTTCGTGGTGCTGTCGCTCTGTGGCGGTATGGCAGGTTCCACCACCGGCGGGCTCAAGACCATGCGTGTGCTCATTCTCATACGCAATGTGCGCAAAATCCTCCGCGACCGCCTGCACCCCCACTCGGTCAATCCTGTACGCCTTAACAAAAAACCGGTTTCGGAGGACATCATCACCAACGTCATGGTTATCTTTTTGGTTTATGCTGCCGTCATCTTTGTAGGTATTATGATGCTCATGCTCAGCGGCATCAATGCCACCGAATCCATTGGTGCCACCATTGCCTGCATTACTGGTTACGGTCCGGGTCTTGGCACAAGCGGAGGATTCGGTTGCTATGCCGATTTCACCACCGCGGGCAAGGTCATCTGCACATTTCTTATGCTTTTGGGGCGCCTTGAATGCCTCACACTGCTTATCCTGTTCGTACCAAAATTTTGGTCAAAGGGTTAGAAACAGTCGACCAAAACAAAAAAACAAATCTGTAGCCTATATTGAAAAAAAAGTAGTACCTTTGCATCTTGAAACATTTCACTCATGGAATCTCCTATCATATCGCTTAAGGACATAATTATCAGCCACGAAGATGGTCCATTGCTGACCCATGTAAACCTTGGTATCAATGCTGGAGAGTTCGTATACTTGATTGGTAAAAGCGGTGCGGGGAAGACTTCGCTTTTGCGCACCCTCTATGCCGACCATAAAATCGACTCCGGCCAAGCCCGAGTGTGCGGATTCGATTTGGTTCACCTCAAGCAACGCCAAATACCCATGTTGCGACGCCGCATAGGTATCGTGTTCCAGAACTTTCGCCTTCTCAAGGACCGCAACGTACACGACAACCTAGCTTTCGTTCTCCGAGCCACCGGTTGGAAGCATTCCGAAATAGAGCCCCAAATAGACAAAGTGCTCCACGCTGTGGGGATTGCCGACAAGGCTGACGCCCGCGTATTCAATCTCTCCGAGGGCGAGCAACAACGTGTGGGTATCGCCCGCGCCATCATCAACAATCCCAGTCTCATTCTTGCCGATGAACCCACGGGCAACCTCGACCCCAACACCTCCTCAGACATTATGAAGTTATTGGTGGATATCAACCGCCAAACCGGCACCACAATGCTAATTTCTTCCCACGACTTTATGATGATTGACAAATACCAATCGCGCATTCTGGTGTGCGAAAACGGAACCATTACAGACCCTCAACAATAAATCGCGGTTATCTGCGTTACCCAAGAAAATAGAAAACATTGTACGATGAACAAACGTCTCTTAATAATCCTGTTGGTCGCCTTGACCCTCCTTCCCGCAACCAATGTTCAGGCCCAGTATCTAAAAAAGAAACAGACTACCGAAATTGCCCGCGAAGGCAACAATAAGCGCCTTTGGTTGCGTAGCAAAGCGGACACCAACTGGCATCCCACCCCAGGTGGTCTCTATGAGCAGGTTACCATGCCCAACACCAAGAAAGGCAAGAAAGTAGAGCCCATCATCGACCCTAACGGCAAACACAAAGTGCGCGAATCGGCCTACGACACAGTGTGGAAATTTACCGCTTTCGACGGCAAGACCTTTTATTTTGTTGACTACAACTACAACAATTTCCGCGAACAGAAGTGGTTGCGCGACAGCGACCGCAATTGGGGCAAATTTGACCCCATTATGGACTACCTGCAAAGTGCCGGCCGGATTCCCATGCACCTGTGCGCTGTCTTTGCCATCAATCCTTCCGTCACTGACCAAGACCTGCGCGATGAGTTGGTTGCCAAAGCCCAGATGGAGGCTTTGATTTCCCTTGACTACTTCCGCGACATCCTCATTGAGTTGGAGATGAAGAACAAAATAACATATAAGGTAGCCGAGATTGACTGGCGTTACTGGAAGGGCGAAGACTACTACAACGAGCCGCAACCCGAGGAAGAGTTGATCCGTGTAGGGCTTATCTGCGACTTCAGTTCCAAGAAGGTCGACCTTCTGCCCAGTGCTGCCAAGAATGCACGTTCCTTTGCCGAGATCAAGTTTCTTCCAAACGATGCCACTGTCCAACCCTCCTATACCACTGAATTGGACGATTTGGCCAACTATATGAAAGAAGAGAAGGACCTTGAAGTGATGCTTGTAGGTTATAGCGACAACGTAGGCACCGAAGCCTACAACATGGGGCTCTCGCGCCAGCGCGCTGTGGAAGTCAAGAAGGCCTTAATCAAACGTGGCATCCAAGAACACCGCATCGAAATTCTTGCCAAAGGTGAGAACGACCCCGTAGGCGATAACAACACCCCTAGCGGACGCTCGGCCAACAATCGTGTCACCGTGACCATGCAATAACCTGGCCAGTAGGCCACAAAATTGCCAAGTTATTGGATAACAAAGAGATTTATAAAACATTATGCGAAACAGAGGGAGACAACATCCCTCTGTTTCTGCAATATTGGTGGATGAGCGCAGTGTGCCACGGCAAACAATGGGATGTGGCTCTGTTGCGGGATTCACAAGGCAATATCACTGCTGCCATGCCCTATCTCATCGGGTCCAAATTGGGGTTGCGCTTTGTTCTACAGCCACAGCTGACGCAATACAACGGCCCCTGGTTCCGCACGGGTGCAGATATACCTGCTACCACACGCCAATTAGTTGGGTACTTTGCTTCCCTTCATTTGGCACTCTTCAACCAAAACTTCGGGCCATCGGCCACTCCGCCCAACGGTTGGGATGGATACCGCGTTTGGCCCCGTATCACCTACCGCATTGAGGACATCAGCAACCCCGAAGAGGTCTTCAGAAATTTCGACAAACGCCGTAGGCAGAGACTGATACACCACTGTCTCCCCGTACTGCACCCAACAGAACTCGACCCTGCCAATTTTGCCCAGTTTCACACCCGTTATTGGCTTTCGCGCGGCAAAAAAGACCTATTGTCGGAGGAATTTATGACACGGATTATCTCCACCGCCCTGCAACGCAAACAGGGCATCCTACTTGGGCTGAACGATACCAACGGAACCTTGCGCGCCGCGCGTTTTGTGGCTTACGATGGTCATTGCGCCTATGCCCTCCTCTCCGCGCTCCACCCCGAAAGTCACCCAAGCGGAGCTTCCCCCCTACTCTTTTGGCATATCCTCCAACGGCTCGCTACTCTCACCCACAGCTTTGATTTCGAAGGTAGTATGGTACCCAGCATTGCCTACTCCTACAGCCTCTACGGTGCCCAACCTATCACTTACTACCAACTCACACACTACGCCAATACTTTGCTATACGTTCTACTGAAAAAGAGATTATGATTGCCGACGACCTCCGACATATCAACTACAATAAACTAACAATCAGCGACTACAGCCGCCGCTATATTTTGCGGATGCTACCTAGCATAGACTACTACCTCGACATCTACCGCCATTGCATAGCCCAGCTACTGACCCTCTTGCAGCAATCACCTAGCGACCTCACAGTGGTGGACTACGGGGGCGGACATGGGTTTCTCTCCTGCCTACTCAAGCGCCAAGGATTTGAAAAGGTAATCTATATCGACTACAATCCGCAGGCAGTCGAAACCGTACGGGCTGTCAGCCAACAGTTGGGTTACGGCCCCGATATAGTATTGTTGGGCGATGCCGCCATCCTACGCACATGGTGCCAGGAGAACCACATCCTCCCCGATGGACTTTTGGGCATGGATGTTATTGAGCACATCTACCGACTCGACACCTTCTTTAACGACCTCCATGCCATAGGCCCCATGTCTATGGTCTTTACGACCGGCTCCACACCCTACAATCCACACATCGTCCACCGCCTCCACAAAGCAATGATTGCCGATGAACAGGGGCGTAACGGACAACCCGGATTCTACCAATTGCGACGCCAATATCTCGCCAACCACCTACCACAGCTTTCCGATGGTCAACTCGACTATTGGGCTCGGCACACCCGCGGACTGGAGTTCAGCGACTTGCTCCAGGCTGTGGGTTCAGGCACGCCCTACCCCAGTTACGGTCCATACAACACCTGCGACCCCGCAACCGGAAGTTGGACGGAGCGTATCCTCCCCCTCAAAGCTTACCGCGAAATCCTCAAACCCCATAGAGCTACGGTAACCGTTGCCAACGGCTTCTACAACACCTACCGATCCGGTGCAAAAACAATCCCCTCGCGCCTACTCAATCTTCTACTTCGCATCCCCGGTCCATTCTTCCGCCCTTTGGCCCCATTCATCCTACTGAGTATAAATTCTGGCCTACAAACAGTATCAAACACTCGACAAGAATGAACATCACTCTACTTGTCATCTCCAAAACCGATATTGCCTACCTACAGGAAGGCATCAGCGAGTATTGCAAAAGACTCACTCACTATGTCAACTTTCGGCTTGAAGTTATCCCCGCTCTCAAGGATCAAAGAGGCGCTTCGCCCGATGAAATCAAGGAGCGCGAGGCTGTGCTACTACTCAAGAAGCTACAGGGCGCGGACCGCATCGTACTGCTCGACGAGCATGGCAAAGAGCAAACCTCGGTGGAATTCTCGCAGTATCTTCAAAAGCAGATGAATGCCGGCGTGCGGTCGCTAGTTTTTGTGGTGGGTGGAGCCTTTGGCTTTGCCCCCAGTGTCTATCACACAGCGCACGACAGGATTTCGCTCTCACAGATGACATTCAACCATCAGATGGTGCGCCTCTTCTTTATCGAACAGCTCTACCGAGCCTTCACTATCCTCCGCCACGAGCCCTACCACAACGAATAGTCGTAGGCTTCCACCCTGGATATGCCAACAGTCGGGTAGCTTTTTTCGGCACTAAGACAATAAAGGCGAACTAACTTAGTTATTGGTACAGAGTTTTTCGAAATATCGATTTTACCCTCAAACAAACATCCCATGCAGTTAAAACTTACCTACCGCGAAGTGGAGAAAATGATTTCTGAAAAGACTGGTAAAGAGCTCCCAATATGTTTTGGCGGGCCGCACACAGTTCGCCTCACCCATAAAGTGCCCCTAATGGGCTCGGTGGGCTTGGACCTCACCATTGAAGGCGTACAGGGTTCGAATATTACCCTTTCATTCGGCGGCGGTGCAGGCATACAGTATATGCTGCGAACTGCCATCAACCAAGCCAAGAAACAAAATCCCACCGCCGACAATATGGTAGAATTAGCAGACGACAACAAACTATTACTCAGACTCGGAAACAATCCCGACCTGGCACAAGTATTCTCCAACATCACCTTACAGGACATTCATTTCGATGAGCAGTCCATTATGATTGATTTCGTCCCTAGAGTTCGTCCTTCTTGAAAATTTCCAACTAACCCTTAGAACGCATCACCGTCCCGACATTCTGCTGATATCATGTCCCTTACTTATATCTACCACAGTTGCTTTGCGCTCCACGAGCAGGACTTTCTGGTTGTGTATGACTATTGGCAAGACCCTCTCGGAAAGTTGCAGGGGCTGTTGGGCAAAGCCTCCAAAGAGGGGAAGGATGTTTACTTTGTTGTCTCCCATTTCCATACCGACCACTACAATCCAGAGATACCACAGTGGTGCCGCGAGCATGCCAGCTGGCATCTACTACCGTCGTACGACACAGTGCGGCGTAGGCGAATAGACAAAGATTTACCCTTGGCCATTCTGCGAAGTGGAGATGTGGTGGAAACGCCCCATTTCGTGCTCCATGCATACCACTCAACCGATGTGGGCGTCAGCACCGTAGTCCAACTCCATAACGGTAGCACATTCTACCATGCCGGCGACAACAACAACTGGTATTTTGCCGACGCCGACAGCCCTGATGCAGACCGAGTGAAAGTGTCCCTCACTCAGATGGAAAAGCTCTACCTCTCCACCCTCAACGAAATAAAAAAAGACTTTGCGGAACTGGACCATGCCATGACCCCCATCGACCCGCGTCTAGGGCAGGAGATGCTGCGTGGGCTCTTCCAATTGCAACGCAAAATACCCATTGCCCACATACATCCAATGCACTTCTGCCTCCCACAAGAATTTCCCACTGTTTCACCCCTTTAGGCCATACCATACATCCCTCAAAAGAATAAAAATTCTTGGGGTAACATGGACGCTAACCAGACCAAGGGCCAATACCCCCAACGCCACCCAAGCACCTTTGCAACAGAAAAACGCAACAAAAGCCGCCAAAATATAGAGAGCTGAAGCAAAGAGCCTGATGCCAAAATTAACCGAGCTACGAAATTGGGGGTCCTTAATCCATGCCCGAGCGATGAGATGGGTGGGCAGATAGACTATCAAGTTGCCTAACAACCAATAATTCCAAATAGGGGCAATAGCCCCCATAGTGACGGCCACTGCCAACAACGACAGGACCGACTTCCACCAGCACCACCCCTTTGAGGCAAACCATAATGGCACCCCTTTGCGTTTTTGCTCAGCAGCAAAAGTGGTGCCTTGGGCATACATCGGGGTTCGTTCTTCCTCAGTCAATTGCGCCAACTGTTCGCTGATATATTTGCGAGCCACGAAACGTCCCCACGGGGTATTCTT
This sequence comes from uncultured Bacteroidaceae bacterium, assembly GCA_964483145.1. Lineage (GTDB taxonomy): Bacteria > Bacteroidota > Bacteroidia > Bacteroidales > P3 > Colimorpha. Next base: position 30,099 of record CAZAAK010000007.1, on the reverse strand, counting down.
CAGATTCAAGACCTTGAGGGTTTCTTGCGTCTTCAAATGGCAGTAGGCATACTCTTGGTCGTAGCACTCTCGGCTCGTTACATTGTGCATCTGTTTGCCCAAGCCTTCGGCCAAAGCCTCGCGCATCCGATTTAGCGCCACTGGTTCGTTGACCTTGTATTCAGCCATAAAAGGACGCACATCAATAGGTTTGCCAATATTGACGCAGACACTATGATAGACATCCTCGTAATCGTCGTAGTCAATACCCACAGGGACTATATACAATGGCTTGTCACCCAATTCATTCTGTGTTCCGCAGGCTATACGGAACATTCCCTTGACCAATGGCAACATCTGATGCCTGTTGTTGTGGGTACCCTCCGCCATCAAACATAGCGGCACCCCTTTCTCCAGTACTTGACGGGAATTTTTGAAAACCTGATTGTTGCGCGAAAGGTTGTCTCTACCGTCGCGGATGCGGTAAACCGGACCGATGCGCAAAAAATTAAGCGCTTTGGCCTGAGCCTTCTTTTGGAAAATATCGGCACGGGCCAAGAAGGCTACCGGACCCGAGTGTGTAAGCAGTATTAGCAAAGCGTCCATAAGGGCGTTTTGATGACAAGGAGCTAAAATATAAGTGCCTTGTTTTGGTAAGTTTTCTCTACCTTTTATTGTTACGGAACGGTAGTGATTAAGCGTGCCATAGTCCACTAGTGGACGAAGAATGGCGTAAAAAAGGTTAAAATCAGCCAGCGTATTTTTCATGTTGCAAAGATACAAAATAAAATTGATATTTCTGAGTTACTGCAAAAAAATAAGGACCACAATGAAGAAGTCGATCCTTGTCGCTTTCTTTTTGACACTCTTGCTAATAGTATTCTCTGCTCATGGACAGGATGTTACAGATCGAAAGGTGCGTTTCGGAGCCATCCTAGACGGTGACACGATTCCCTACTATCATCTCAAGGAGGTGCGCATTCTAGAGTCCGGATCGTTCCTCTCGCAGCAGGAAATTCGCAAAAATCAAAAACTCATCCGCAATGTCAAAAAGATGTTGCCCTATGCAAAAATCGGCAAACAGAGGCTAGATATATTGGAACGTCAGGTGGCCAGTCTACCCAAACGCGAACGCAAAGAGGCCATCAAGGCCGCCGAAAAGGACCTATTGGCCGATTACAGCGATGAACTTAAGGACTGCACTATCTCCCAGGGCAAAGTGTTGCTCAAACTTATCGACCGCGAAACGGGGCGTACCTCTTATGTGTTGGTCAACGAATTGCGCGGTAAGTTGCGCGCTGGCGTCTACCAAACCTTTGCCCGTCTTTTCGGCTACAACTTAAAAGCTAGTTACAATCCCAAAAGCAACAAGGAAGACAACCTCATTGAACGTATTGTTCTCTCTATAGAACACGGAAAGTTGTAAGCAAGCATCCTATGCTCAGCTAATCTACCTAAAAATTTAAAGAAACAAACCATGCAAGCCATTTGCTTTCTTTTCGCTGTTCCCATGCGCTCCGAACCATCCGACCGTGCCGAAATGATCAACCAACTCCTTATGGGAGATACTTTTGACATCATCGAACAACAGCCCGACTGGTCGCGCATCCATTGCCACTACGATGGCTACGAGGGCTGGATTGACAACAAGCAATGGGAACCATTGGATGGCAGCCCCTCCTCCTCGACATGCCCCCCCGCCATACCCTCTCCAATTAGATTCAATCAGTTCAGCATCAACGACATTACCCCTAGTCTTGTGGCCAAACAGCAGTACCTTGGAGCCCCATACCTTTGGGGCGGACGCACAGTCATGGGCATCGACTGCTCCGGACTTACACAAGTTTGCTTCAAGGCTTGCGGCATCCGTCTCTTGCGCGATGCCTCACAACAAGCCGCTCAAGGCATCCTTGTCCCCACTCTTGAAGAAGCGCACCGCGACGACCTTTGTTTCTTCAGTAACAGCCCAGGTCACATCACTCATGTCGGTATATACCTAGGCAACGGTCGCATTATTCACGCCCACGGCCAAGTACGCATCGACACCCTTACTCCTCAGGGTATCATCAACAACTCTCCCCGCGGCAGTCTCAACCGCACGGCTACCAACAATCATCAACTCACCCACAAACTTTGCCTTATCAAGAGAGTACGCTAGTAGCCTCCCGACCTGTCTTTCATCCGCCCTCTAGAAGCACAACACCTACACGCACCTATCCGAAAAAGATTATGCCCACCCTCTCCAAAAAAAACACTATTCACAAAAAAATCGTATCTTTGCAACCCAAAAAGTAATGTGCGCGCGGAGATTCCACACTCTTCGCCACCAAGTTCCGGCAAAATGATTTTGACTGATAAACAGCTTATAGACAATATTAAAGCAGGGAATCGCCTTCCTGTATATCTTATTACCGGCGAGGAAAATTACTATATCGACATCATCTCCGATTATTTCGAAAATCAGGTTATCGACCCAGACTTCGGCGACTTCGACAAGTCCGTTGTCTACGGTCGTGACGTTACCATGCTCTCCGTCATCTCCTTAGCGCAGCAATTTCCCATGATGTCTCCCATACGTTTGGTTCTCGTCAAAGAGGCTCAGGACATCGACCACAAAGAATGGGATCTTTTGCCCAAATATCTCGAATCGCCACAACCGCAGACGCTTCTAGTATTCTGCTACCGCCACAAGAAGTTCGACAAACGATCCTCAGCCTACAAGGCCATTGCCAAAGCGGGCGGTATCTGCGAACATGCCAAACTATACGATGACAAAGTCCCCGACTGGATTGGCACCTACGTCAACCAACACGGATTCTCCATCACTCAACGAGGTTCCATGCTCATCTCCGAGTATATCGGAAACGACCTCGGGAAAATCACCAACGAGTTGGCCAAGGTATTCATCTCGCTTCATGAAGGCGATACCATCAACGAGGATATCATCGAGCGCGACATTGGCATCAGTAAGGAGTACAATGTATTTGAACTTCAAAAAGCCATCGGTCGCCGCGATGTGGTGCAGTGTAACCGCATAGCCAACCACTTCGCCGCAAATCCTAAGGAGAACCCCATCCAATTGATTCTTCCCACGCTCTACAGCTACATTATCAAGATTATGATTTACCACCAACTTGAGGATAAAAGCCTAAGTGCCGTTGCCTCCGCCCTCAAGATTAACTCCTATTTTATCAAAGACTACGTCACTGCTGCCCATAACTACTCACTGGGCAAATTGGCCTCCTGCATCGGTTACATCAACGAGGCCGACCTACGGTCCAAAGGCTTCCGCAATGCCAACACCATAACCGATGGAGAAATACTCAAAGAATTGATTTTTAAAATTATCCACTAGTCACCTGCATGAAAAAGGTCACATTATTCCTCGTTCTTTGCTGTTTCACGGTGCTCCATGCCCAAACCATCAAAGGTGTCCTCACCGAGGAAGAGACCGGTGAGGCTATTCCTTTCGCCAACGTGGTTCTCGATGGCACTCGCTATGGCAATGCCACCGACATCAACGGGTTCTTCCTCATCAACAAAATGCCCGAAGGAACTTACATTCTACGCGTCCGTTATGTTGGTTATCAGGAATATACCGAAAAGATTACCGTCAAGAAAGGCGAAACCATCACTCGGAACATCTCGCTCAAAGCCGAGGCTAAAATGCTCAAGACCATCACTATCTCCGACAACCGCATAGAGGAGCGAAAACTTCAGACACAAGTCTCTGTTGAGAAAATTACCTCTTCTCAAATCCAACAGATGCCATCCATTGGAGGCACTGCCGATTTGGCTCAGTACCTTCAGGTGCTCCCCGGCATCAACTCAACTGGCGACCAAGGCGGCCAGCTTTATATTCGCGGTGGCTCCATGATTCAAAACCTATGCCTACTAGACGGCATGATTGTCTATAATCCATTCCATTCCATAGGTCTATATTCCATTTTCGAAACCGATGTCATCCTTAATGCCGACATCTACAGCGGTGGCTTCGGTGCCGAATACGGTGGCCGACTTTCCTCAGTCATGGACATCACCACTCGTGACGGCAACAAAAAACGTCACGCCGGCAAGATAAGCCTCAACACCTTTGGAGCTAACCTTCTTCTCGAGGGACCTCTCAAAAAGGAAAAATCCGGTAGACCCAGCACCATCACCTATCTTCTCTCGGCAAAAAATTCCTATCTCTCCAAGTCTTCCAAAATCCTCTATCCCTACATCGATGGTGGACTCCCTTTCGATTTCCTCGACCTCTATGGAAAGCTCTCCGTCAATTCTGGCACTGGCAGCAAAATCAATTTCTTTGGATTTCGTTTCAATGACAGGGTCAATGGATACCAATCCCTTGCCAACTATCATTGGCAGAACTACGGCCTCGGCACCAACTTCATGCTTGTCACCGGTTCTAGTTCCATTCTTGAGGGCCATGTAGCCTATTCCAACTACGGCATCACCCTCACCGACTCCACCTCCGACGACAAATACAGCTCCATCAGTGGTGTCAATATGGGCCTCGATGTCACCAATTTCATTGGCTCCAACCGTCTCCGCTACGGCCTTTCTATGGAGTTGTATTCCACTGATTACCGGTTTACCAACAACTACGGCGTATCCGCACGACAAAACGAGAATACCAACAATCTCTCGGCCTATATGACTTATAAAATCACTGCCGGCAAATGGCTCATCGACCCCGGTCTCCGCTACATCTACTATGCCTCCCTCAGTACTAGTAGCCTCGAGCCCCGTCTCTCTGCCAAGTACAACGCCACCGACAAATTCCGAGTGAAATTGGCTGCAGGCCTTTATAGTCAAATTTTCCTTGACACCCGTTCCGACAACGATATTGTCAACCTATTCAACGGTTTCCTCACTGGTTCCGGCAGTCTTTCCATCCCTCACTCTTTCCGTGGAAAGGAAGTCTCTAGCACCATCCAACGCTCACAACACGTTATTGCAGGTGCCGAATACGACTTTACTAGGCATCTCAGTCTCAACGGCGAAATTTATTTCAAGAATTTCAGCCAACTGCTTAATTCCAACCGCAATAAGATGTTCGATGCCAACGACGCTGCCTACCAATCCGGTGGCCCATACGAAAAACCCGAGTACTACCTTACCGACTACTTGATTGAAAGCGGCATGGCCTTCGGAAGCGATTTTAGCCTCCGCTACGATATCAATTGGCTCTACGTTTGGGCAACATATTCTTTGGGGTGGGTTTTTCGCTCCGATGAAGTCCAGACCTATACTCCCCACTACGACCGGCGGCACACCATCAATATCCTCACCACCATCCGCCTTGGCAAGGCCCATGAGTGGGAAATTAGTGGTCGTTGGAGCTATGGAAGCGGATTCCCATTCACCCAGACCCAGGGCATGTACGAGAACATCACATTTGCCGATGGCATCAACACCGACTATTCCATCGTCAATGGCGACTACGGTGTAGCCTATGGCGAACTCTACGGTGGTCGGCTTCCAAGCTATCACCGGCTCGATGCCAGCGTCAAACGCCGCTTTTCTATCGGCAAGCGGTCCATCCTTGACCTAAACTTCAGTGTCACCAACCTCTACAACCGCAACAATATATTCTATTTTAACCGACTCACCTACACCCGCGTTGACCAACTTCCTTTCCTCTGGTCAGCTGGTGCCACGTTCAGTTTCTGATTCTCCTCCAATTGCAAAAAACGCGGCCCCGTGTTCTGAGGCAGAAGTTTATCGCAGGGAAGGTATCCCCTTCCATTAAAAAATCAGCGGTTCGCTACTGCTCAAGCGTTGCCTTCACACAATTTCTTCCCACCTAATCGGCTCTTTCCCTTCCTTTGCTAAAATGGCATTGCATTGAGAAAAATGACGGCAGCCGAAAAAGCCCCTATACGCTGACAGCGGCGATGGATGCGGTGCTGTGAATACATAATGTTTTGTCCTGTCGATAAGCTGGGCCTTGCTAATAGCAAAACTACCCCAAAGCAAAAACACAAGACCTTGCCGATATTGACTCAAGGCCTGAATGGCGGCATCGGTAAACTGCTCCCAACCATGATGCTGGTGTGAACCGGCCTGATGCGCCCGCACCGTAAGCGTTGCATTGAGTAGCAACACCCCCTGATCCGCCCAATGGGAAAGATTGCCATGGGTTAACGGTATGTTGATACCCAAATCCGAATTAACTTCCTTGATAATATTCACCAATGAGGGAGGCACTGCCACCCCCTGCTGTACCGAAAAGCAGAGACCATGCGCCTGACCCGGTTCGTGATAAGGATCCTGACCCAATATTACAACCTTAACCTTGTCGAAAGGTGTGTGGTCGAAAGCGGCAAAGATATCGCTACCTTTGGGATAGCAGACATACCGTTGCCTCTCCGCAATCAAAAACTCTTTGAGTTGCGCAAAATATGGCGCTTCGAACTGCGGCCTAAGCACTTGTAGCCACGACGCTTCTATCCTCGGATTCACACTTGTCATATCACCACAATTTTGCAAGATTTATGTCCCTTACGCTACATACCTCCCGACCACCATTCACGGCCATCATAAAACGCTATTGCAAGAAACCGTTGTACATCTTTTCTTCTCCTACTGAGGACACATCGCCATGGCCCGGCAACACCTCGTATAGGTCGTCCAAAGTAAGTATTTTGGAGCGGATGCTCCTAACAAGTTGGTCGTAGTCCCCGCCTGGCAAATCGGTACGGCCAATGCTCCCGCGAAACAGTGCATCTCCAGTAAAGACCACCCGATTCTCATGCAACACATAAGCCATGCTACCCGGACAATGCCCCGGCACATATCGGCATTCAAAAGGCCCTACCCTATCGCCATCGCTGACAGGCACCGTCCTCAAATCGCTCATATCCGATACTCTATCAAAACGCATCACCTGACCGTAGACCTCTGTCCTACCAAGCAATCTCACCCCATCGGCATGCAAAGTTACCGGCAAACCGAAATGTTCGCACACCTGCCTCAAACCACAGACATGGTCGATATGGGCATGTGTCAGCAACACGTGCTTCAGATCCAGCCCGTTCTTTTCGATGAACTGCACTAGCTCCTCCACCTCATAAGCCCCATAAGCCCCAGGATCAATCACCGATGCCTCTTTGCTTACCTCATCCCAAACAACATAGCTGTTCTCCATAAAATGGTTGAATACGAACTGCTTGATCTGTTTCATACCGTCGGCTATTTACTAGTTCCTCGTCCTGTCAATTCAATCCACCCCAGTCAAGGGGTGCAAAAATTCCCGTCAGTCCAAAATCCAACTACTCCACGCCTATCCAGCGTTCTACATCCTCTTTTTTTACTGATGCCATATCAAGTTTGTTTTTCTTGCGAATTCCATTGAGGTCGTTGTAGAGCTTGTTTGGATTGGCTTCTCTCAGTTGTGTGAGGGTGTTGATACCGGCCTTGCGCAACACTGGAAGCCATTCTGCGGGAATGCCATGAGCAATAAAATCCTCATCGGTAGTCATGGCGACTTTCTTCTCTGGCTTCATTTGGGGGAAGAGCAATACATCCTGAATGCTCTGCTCGCCTGTCATCATCATCACCAAGCGGTCAATACCCATGCCCAAGCCGGAAGTAGGAGGCATGCCAAACTCCAAGGCACGCACAAAGTCCATGTCAATAAACATAGCCTCATCGTCACCCTTCTCGCTCAGACGCAACTGCTCTTGGAAACGGTCCAACTGATCTATTGGGTCATTCAGCTCGCTATAGGCATTGGCTAGTTCCTTGCCGTTGACAAAGAGTTCGAAACGCTCCGTCAGGTTGGGATTGTCGCGGTGCCGCTTGCAAAGAGGCGACATCTCGATAGGATAATCCGTTACAAAGGTAGGCTGAATCAGATTGGGCTCGCACTTCTCGCCAAAGATAGCATCAATCAACTTGCCCTTGCCCATGGTTTGGTCAACCTCGATATTCAAGGCCTTGCAAGTATCGCGCAACTGCTGCTCGTCCATAGGCAATACATCGTAACCGGTAGCCTCTTTAATTAGGTCGCACATCGGGGCTCGACGAAAAGGTCCGCCAAAATCAATCTCATTGCCCCATACCATCACCTTGGTAGTGCCATGAAGGGTCTTGGCGATGCGCGCCAACATGTTTTCTACAAAGGTCATCATCCAATTATAGTCCTTGTAGGCCACATAAATCTCCATGCAGGTAAATTCGGGGTTATGGGTGCGGTCCATGCCCTCGTTGCGGAAATCGCGTGCAAACTCATACACGCCAGCATAGCCGCCAACAATCAGCCGTTTTAGATACAATTCATTGGCAATGCGCAAATAAAGGTCGATATCCAACGCATTGTGATGCGTGATGAACGGGCGGGCAGCAGCGCCACCAGGAATCGACTGCAAAATTGGTGTCTCCACTTCCAAATAGCCCTGTTCGTTAAAATAGTCACGCATCGTGTTCACTATCTTGGCACGCTTCATAAAGGTCTCGCGGACATGCGGGTTAACAATCAAATCCACATACCGCATGCGGTAGCGTTGCTCGGGGTCGCTAAAGGCATCATATACCTTGCCGTCTTTCTCCTTCACAATGGGCAAGGGGCGCAAACTCTTGCTTAGCACCGTCAAGCCCTTCACATGAATGGAAATCTCACCCATCTGGGTAACAAAAACATAACCCGTTACGCCGATAATGTCGCCAATATCCAACAAGCGCTTGAAGACCGTGTTGTATAATGTCTTATCCTCACCTAGGCAGATTTCATCGCGTTTGATATAGAGTTGAATGCGGCCATAGGCATCCTGCAACTCCACAAAAGATGCAGCGCCCATGATGCGGCGGCTCATGATACGGCCGGCAATGCTGATGTTCTGATAGAGCGTATTGTCCTTGGGGAAATTCTCCAAAATTTCGCTCGATTTGGCATTCACCTCATACAATGCAGCAGGGTAAGGATCTATACCCAGTTTCTTCAATTCGTTCAACGAATTTCTACGAATTTGTTCTTGTTCGGTCAGTTCGGCCATATTACAATATGCTATTTATAAATTAATTACTATACAAATGCGCCAACACACAGACTAGCAAAGATACAAAAAAAATGCCGTTATTTCAAAAAAAATCCCGGCCGCAATCATGCAACCGGGATCAAACCCTTTTCTACACAATCTGCATCCTAGCTTCTGTCGAGTATCATATATTTCGAACTCGGACTTTTATACTCCGGCACTATTTCCTTCATTACCCGCACTATTCCCATATCATCAAAACTGTAGGACGCTGCCATCAGCCTCTCTTCGTTCGCTAGGGCAGTTTTGTATTCATACTCCCGCACCATAGCCACCATAATTTTGGGGTGACTTGTCGGTTTTGTCCGTTCCGCATCACTCAGCACCTCTTCGTAGAGCTTCTCCCCGTCTCGCAATCCGGTGAACACGATTTTGATATCTTTGGCGCCAGAAAGCATGATCATACGTTCGGCAAGGTCTACAATCTTTACTGGCTTACCCATGTCGAAAACAAAAATCTCGCCCCCTTTGCCCATTGTGCCGGCCTCAAGCACCAGCTTGCAAGCCTCTGGGATAAGCATAAAATACCTAATAATTTCGGGATGGGTAACTGTAATAGGCCCGCCATTCTTAATCTGCTCCCTAAAAATAGGAATCACCGAGCCATTGCTACCCAACACATTGCCGAACCTTGTTGTAACGAACTGCGTAACCGGATTCGAACCATCGTACTGAAGCAATCTTGGGGTGTTGGGCTCCTTTGGGCTCTGCGTGTTCGAACTGTTTATTTTTTCTATCTCACGGTTCAACGACTGGCAGTAAATCTCGCAGATGCGTTTGGAACAGCCCATTACATTGGTAGGGTTAACTGCTTTGTCGGTCGAGACCATCACAAATTTTTTTGTGCCATACTTTACCGCCAAGTCAGCAATCACACGGGTGCCGTACACATTGTTCTGCACAGCTATAGCGGGATTGTCTTCCATCATCGGCACATGTTTGTATGCCGCTGCATGAAACACATAATCAGGCTTATAGCAGGAGAAAATACACTCCATATGTTCCTTATTGGTTATCGACGACACGATGGTGTCACAAGGGATATGTGCGAACGTCTTCCCCATCCACCGTCTGACATTATGCATGGGCGTTTCTGCTTGATCTATCAGCACCAAGTGCAATGGCTGATAAGGGGCAATCTGACGCACCATCTCACTACCAATCGAGCCAGCTGCACCTGTAATCAAAATACATTTCCCCTTTAGCATAGCCCCGATAGCATCCATATCCACCTCAACCTTATCTCTCGGCAACAAATCCTCGATACTCACTTTCTTTAGCTGTTCGCGCCACAACTCGCTTTTGCCGTTCCAGTCCTCCATCATGGGAAACATCATTATCTTAATCCCTTCTGCAATCAACCGGTCCACCAGTTCTGTCTTGCTCCGAAACTGTTCTTCCAAACAAGGCGACACAATCATGACAGAAGCATGGGCCTCTTTCATATGTTCCACCAACTTCGGGCCATCCCTGCGCACCTGCACACCCAACAGCCATTTGGTCTGCAAATCACCTTCGGGGCTCACAAAGCCCACCACTCTGAAGCGTTGCGGCACCTCGTTCTGCAACATCTTAGCCACAGCCACACCCGTTTCTTTCACGCCGTAGATAAACACCCTCTGGGTCTTTCTGTCACGAACAACACTATCGTAAAGAATCTTAACCACAATTCGCTCTAACCACATCAGCACCGTAGCCACAACAAACATTACTATGCATCCCCCGCTTTTCGGGAGGATTATGTAGTCCCATCCCATTGCCGAAACGCCTATGCCAAACAAATAAGTCGAAACTATTCCGCCAAAATTGGCCACCGCCACCTGCCCCAAGTCTCTCATTGATGAATAACGGATTACTCCATCGTAGGTGTGGAGCAAACGGAAAAAGACGCAGAAAAGGAGCACCGAAATCAGAATACTCCACGTTTGCTGCCAGAAGTGGCCGACAAATCCGCTACCCCCATACTGCACATAGAAGCCCTCATAACCAGCAAAAAACACTATTATGCAATCTATTAGCAAAACAATCCAATAAGACAATGTGCCTTTTGAAAAATACCATGAAGTCAATCTGTTAAAAAACTTTCGCATAGTCTTTCGATCGATATTGTTGCATTTTTTTAGTTACTATTGGCGGCCAAAGGCTAACAGAACTGTTCTCTGTCCTTGATGCCCATTTGGTCCCGTAAAGTCAAACCATGCCTGAGCTGTACGAGCGCAAAGCCGACAATCTAAAGGAATTCGGTAAGATATGTCTCAAGAAAAGCAAGGTCCTTGGGATAGGTTACTTTGTAGAGGTTTTCGCCACCATCCAGAAAGGCGGGAGCAAGGCCGTACTCTTCAAAGAGTACGCGGGTTTCGTCTGTCATATCGGTATATTTTCCTGTAGCATAAGCTTTTTCTAACAAGTCGTAGTTGAAAGCCTGAGGGGTCTGCAGGCGCAGGCATTCGCTACGGTTGAGGTAAGTCTTGTCCTTTTTGATAATGGTGTCGACGCAAGGCGCCACAAAGGTGATGGAATCGGCTCGGGTGTCGATAAGCCGGCGCAACTGCTCAATGGTAACAAGGGGACGGGCTGCCTCTACTAGGAGCACCTTGGAGCACCCCTTCAAATCCCTCAAACCGTTCATGACTGAGCCGCTACGGGTTTCGCCACCAGGTACATCCACCCCTACAACAACAACGCGCTCTCGCGGAATCAGTTGCAGCACCTTGTCAAAGACATGTCGCCATAGTTCCTTGCCCCGAAACATGGCAAATTGCTTTTGCCGATGGAATCGGGTTCCTTTGCCACCAGCCAAAATGATGGCACCCACGCTATCGCTGTTCTCCATAAATCATTTCCTCCTCAGAATTTCCTGCACCCTTGCAACAACTGCATCGGGGATTGCAGGGGAGATCTTTCCGGTTTCCCACTTAATCTTTGGGGTCAGCAAACTGTTCTCGGGCATGGCAATGTCCAAAAGGCAAGGCTCGCTGTCGTTCACCCATTCGCTATACTGGACCAGCTCCTGGTAGCTAGCTAGTTTGGCTGCCTTAATGCCATAGGCTTGGGCAATTTTGGTGAATTCGGGAACGGTGTAGCCGCCGGAAGCTGCCGTAGCGGCAAAACGGTCGCCATGGTTGAAATGTTGCGTCTCGCTAATCTTGCCAAGAACCCTATTGTTCAGCACAAATATCTTGATCGGGAGATTCTCACGGCGGATAGTCTCGAGCTCTTGAATATTCATCTGCAATCCTCCGTCGCCGGCAATGCAAAAGGCCTTGCCCCCCTGCATGGCAATCGAGGAGCCTATGGCAAAGGGAAGCCCGCAACCCATTGTGCCATAGCCCCCACTAATGTGGATGCGGCCGCCGTAGCCTTTGAGCACAAGCGACTGGGCGCACCAACACTGATGCATCCCCACATCCACCGAAACATTGGCATCCTCCGGCAACAGAGCCCCGATGGCCTCAATGGCGTTGTTGCCAGGTTGCCTGTCGTGGCTGCTGAGAGCCTCCTTGGCCTCTAGACACTGCCCGCGCCAAGCGGAGAAATTGCCAACATCCTCGGCAAGGAGCATGCGCATAAAGTCGCGCGCATCGGTGGAATATTTCGTTTCGTTTTCCTTAATGTCGCGGCTGAGCTCGTTCTCGTCAATATCGCAACGGACCAAATCGGCCTGCGGGGCGAAGTTGGCAGTATGACGACCAACCTGACGCAGACCCAAACGAGCGCCAACGGAAACAATGAGGTCACACTCGTTCAGAATCATGTTGGCTACCCGATTGCCGTGGGTGCCGATAAAACCAATGTGAAGATCGTCCTGAGCAAGGTCTACCCCGTTCATTGTGGTCAGTATTGGAATGTTGGTCTTTCTGGCGAACTCGTGCAACTCCCCTACAGCGCCGGCCGATCGAACGCCTGTCCCAGCCAACAGAACGGGCTTTTTGTATTTTGGGCTGAATATCATACTCTGCTATACTGTAACTGAAGTGGTAGAACTAATGTTGCTTCTTCGAATTGATGTACTCCGTCTGTTGGATGTTGAGTGGGAAATCGATAATCACCCCTCCCCGCCGGCCAAGCAACGCCATATTGTAGGCGCGAGTCACAATCTCGTCGAAGTCAAGACCTGAATTGGCGGTAACAGAGTATTTGGTGATGTTGCGGGTCATCGAAACAATGTCCATCTCCTGAAAACCATTCTGCCGAATGCCCGAAAATCCTTTCATCTCGTTGGTGGGGACATTGCCGCAAATCCCCATCACTGGCACACTGTCGAACCATGCATCGGCCAATCCTCCAAAAGCATTCACTGCTCCAGGCCCCGAGGTGGTGAAATAGACTCCCAGTTTGCCGCTAGTGCGAGCGAAGCCATCGGCAGCAAGGGCACACCCCTGTTCGTGGTAACAGACATGGGTCCGGATTTCGTCCCGGCGCTTGTAGAGGGCGTCCATGAAAGGGACAATATAGCCGCCGGCATAGCCAAAAACGTCAGTCACGCCTCGGGCTATGAGGAAGTCGACCAAATATTCTGAACAGTTCATATCGTTGCAATTATTCTTTCAATAGTTGTTCTACATTCTGCTTTCTCACAATAATATGGGTGCCGGAAGCGTAATCCCTGTGGATGGCCTTCATCACCACCCTAGCAAAGTCAAGGGGCTCTAGCAAAGTGCCCTGATCCTCGCTAGGGAACAAGCCCTTGCGCATCTTGGTGCGGGTACGGCCTGGCGAGATGACCACAGCATAAAGCCCATCCTCTGCCCAACACCGAGTGGCCATGACTACGGCGGCCTTGGAGGCACAGTACTCGCTCCAAGTGGCGTGACTCTCAACGGCCGCTGCGGAGCCAATGTTGACAATCTGCAGGGCAGGATTGTACTTTAGTGCAATACCTGTACAAAAGAAAGTGCCGCCAATATTAATGTCGAAATGCTTCTTGGTGTTCTCCAAATCCATCTCCCTAACAGAGCGGGGAACAACATAACCTGCGTTGTTGACGAGAATGTCGGGCGTAAACTTACGCATGGCAGCATCGATGCTGCAGCAGTCGGTGACGTCCATTTCCGACCGCGTTGCAGCCCACACCTCATAACCTTCGGCCTCGAGCAAACCCTTGATAGCCTGAGCAATGCCACCCGCGCCGCCTGTGATTAAAACTTTCATATTCCAAGAAAGGTCCTATCATTCGATACCATAGCCACGGAGCAAAGCAACAGCTCGGTCAATCCCAGGAGCGTACGTGGCAATGGCGAAAAATCGGATTCCCCCACATCGGCAAATTCCCGAACGGCCGTCTGCACCACATGGCACAGATAATTCGTGCAAAAGTACTACTTTTTTTCGAATGAGAACGAATAAAAATTTCTCAAAAAGAACAGAACGGAAATACAAAATTGGTATGTGTGTACATATCAACCGTTTTCAACGAAATTGTATATTCCTCACAGCTTCAAAAAAAATTCCCAAGAGGGACTAAAGCTACAGTCAAAAATAGGGTCTCAACTCCGGCGCAGAAACTCGTCAAGGGTTTGCTGAAGCGTGGAAAAGAGATTGGCGTTGGCTGCAACTATCTCTCCCCCAAAAAGCCAATTGGAGCCGCCACCGAAATCACTGACCAACCCTCCGGCTTGTTGGACAAGAAAGGCACCGGCAGCAACATCATAGGGCTTGAGGGAATACTCGTAAAAACCATCAACACGGCCGCATGCAACATAGGCAAGGTCGGCAGCTGCCGACCCAAGCCGGCGGACTCCGTGCGTGTGCCGCATGGTCCACTTAAGGAAGTTCATGTACTGGTCCAACCGACTGAAATCGGTGTAGGGGAAACCTGTGGCAATGAGCGACTCCTCGGTAGTGGCAGCACGGGAGACATGGATAGGCCGCCCGTTCAGGAATGCGCCTCCACCCCCAAGGTAGGAGTGGAAACATTCACGAGCCCAAAACTCATAAACAACGCCCATAACCATGCGCCCACGACCCTCACCTTGGTTCTCGTAAAGGGCAATGCTGATGCAAGTTGTAGGCAAGCCATGAATAAAGTTGGTGGTGCCGTCTAAGGGGTCGACTATCCAAATGTACTGCTCCGCACCATTGTGGGTGGCCGTACCCTCCTCGGCAATAAAACCGCTACCGGGTAGGAGCTCTTTCAGTCGGGTGACAATGCGGCGCTCCGACTCCTTGTCGAAGGCAGTGACGTAGTCGTGAATACCTTTGGCTTCGGAATCGACCGAAGCCAGCCTAAGGCGCTCCTGCCGGAGGTAGTCTCCCACCTCTGTGGCAAGGGTGCAGACGGATTGTGTAAGAGATTTCAATAGCATAATTTTCTGAATTTTGGGCTTGCCGGACGTTGGTCAGGGAGTGATGGCCCAAGGTGCAGAGAAGTCGCTTGAAAATAGGTTCCGACCAACCGTCACTCGAGGTCCTGCAAATAGGTAATTTTTCTGTTCTGCTGCTCCCCAGGGACAACAAGGATAGGAACCTCGGGGCAATAGCGATGAAGCACACCACAATCGTCGGTTGCCTGAAAATCGCCGTCGCAAAGTGCCCGACGGTAAGCCTCGGCAATGACCGAGAGCCGGAAAGCCTGAGGGGTCTGAGCCCGATACATGGTGGAGCGGAGGGGAATGGAAGAGACTGTGCCACAGCGAGGGTCGACCTGCCAAAGCGTATCGGTAGAAGGAATGCCGACTCCAACGGCTTGTGCATTCTGCAGAGCATCACCTACCTTGGCAATAATCTCTTGTGAAACCCACGGACGGGCTGCATCGTGAAAGAGAATATTGGTGTCGGCAGAGGCATCGGCATACGCATTGAGGGCGGCTAGGCTGGACAGGTAGCGCTCGCTGCCGCCACGGATAAGCCGCGTAAGTTTGGCCCATCGGTTATGGGCCACAACTTTAGCCATAAATTCAAGCCATTCCGGGTGAACCACAACGGCAATCTCGTCCACGCAAGGCGCTCTATCGAAGGCATCAACGGCCTGTTCGATGACCATGCGACCGCCAAGCGGAAGAAACTGTTTGGGGCGCTCTGCCCCCATGCGTGAACCAGTGCCACCGGCAAGAATAACTGCTATGAGCATGTGTTTGTGCGTTATTTGGTTGTTCTGCTAGCGAGGCCCTGCACATTAGTTGAGCAAACGGGCAAGGCATGCAAGGCCTCCATTCCACACCAAGCAGTGCCCCCAAAAACCATTTGCCGCCCTACATACACGACCTCTCCAGCGGTGCAAAAGTACAAAATGTTTACGACATAGCAATTTTTTTGCATCTTTTTGCCAATATTTTTGTCATAGACGGGGGCTGCCACGACCGTTTTGGCCCCTACGAAAGGTCCCTTGCGGAGTAGACTGACCCCATGCAAGAATTTTACGGACTCCCGATAGGGGACAACGCCCCCTCACCGCAGCCAACATCTAGCTGAGCTGCAACTGCTTTGCAACAAAATAGCAACTGCATTGCAGCTAAAGTGTAGCCCCCTAGCAAGGGATTGGTGGGGTATGGGTAGGTTATGGGTGAGGTCGCTCTTTTGTTTACCTTTTGTTTAGGTTTCTTTTTCTTTTCTTTTACCTTTTGTTTAGGTAAGGTAAATAAAAGGTAAACAAAAGGTAAAAGATATGTAAACAAAAGGTAAACAAAAGAGCGACCTCACCCATACCTTTCCCATGCCCTACCCATACCCTTCGGCAATTGCCATTAAGCTGTTGCGCACAGCTGCATTATTCCGTCTTTGAGCTGAATGTGAGCCGAATGCAGGGTATTCCAACCAAGTAGCACACCCTAGGGAGCCACACCCAAGGTTGCACCAGCGCGCATCTTTTGACGATTTTGGAAGATGGAACAATTTCGGCAAACACAACAAGCCATGCAGCAACGACTACAACAAGCCATGCAGCAACAACTACAACAGGCGATGCAGCAACGACTACAACCGGTGATGCAGCAACAACTACAACCGGCTCTATAAAACGCGCCACAAAAACTGATTTGTATCCGAAAAAAATTCGTACCTTTGCAATTGTTTTTTTCCGTACGAAACATCTTTTGTATCTTTGCAATTGTTTTCACCCGCACCAAACAGCCATGGATAGTAGCCACTTTATCATCTGCCGGGCAGCCGCGGGCTCTGGCAAGACCTACACTTTGGTCCGCCAGTACCTTATGCTAGCCTTTTCCGCATCCGAGCAGGGTGTCGCCACCCGTTTCACCCGCATCCTCGCCATCACCTTTACCAACAAAGCCGCCAACGAGATGAAAGAGCGCATCCTGCGCGAGCTGGACAATATCTCCGTTCAGGGCACTGCCTGTGGCATGGGCAACGACATTGCCCAACGGATGCAACTCACCGACGGCACTCTACGCCGCTATGCAACCACCCTCCGCAGTGCCATCCTCCACAAATATTCCGACTTTGCCGTCTGCACCATCGACAGCTTCATGCACCGCCTTGTGCGCACCTTTGCCCACGACCTCAACCTGCCCGTGAACTTTGATGTCTACATCGACAATTCCGACCTCATCCAACATGCCGTGGACGACCTCATGGCGCAGGTAGGCACCGAGGGGCAGGAGGAACTCACCCGAGTGGTTTGCGAATTTGCCGAGAGTCGCATGGACGAGGGCAAGGGCTATATGATTGAGCGCAAACTTGCCGATATTGCCGACGAGCTCTTCAAGGAGCGCACTCCCGAGTACCTTCGCGAACTTTCTCACCTCGACATGGCCCAGTTTCGCCAAATCAACGCCCAGATGCGTCGCGACAACCGTGCCTACGAGCAACAACTTCAGAGCCTAGGCCAGGAAGGGCTCCAGGTTATTTCCAACGCCGGCCTCGATCCCGAAGACTTCTACTACAGCAGCCGCGGCGCCGGGGTCTACTTCCGCAATCTTGCCAACGGAAACGTTACCGAGCCGAACAACTATGTCCTCAGCTACATCGAAGGCGACAAGCTGGGGCCAGCCAAATGCCCTCCCTCCACCCGCAACGCCCTTGCCGAGATCAAACCGCAACTGCAGGAAATCTTTCATCGCATCCAAGCGCTACAGGACTCCGAACAGCCACGCTACAACTCCCGCCGCCTGCTACTTAAGAACCTTTATTCCCTTGCTCTGATCAACGAACTCAACGAGCTGGTAAAAGTCTACTCCAACGAGAACGAAATCGTCCACATCTCCGAGTTCAACAAACGCATCACCGAGGTGGTGCAAAACGAGCCTACTCCATTTATCTACGAGCGCATCGGCAACCGCTACTACAACTACCTCATTGACGAATTCCAAGATACATCCCGCTTGCAATGGCAGAACCTTGTGCCATTGCTAGAAAACGGTATCGGAGCTGGGCATACCTCCCTAGTGGTGGGCGATGGCAAGCAGGCCATCTACCGTTTCCGGCAGGGCGATGTGGACCAGTTTGTATCCTTGCCGCACGTCGACAACCCCATCCACGGCAGATTGCTAGAGTCGCCTGGCATCAGCGTTGTCGACCGCCTTGAGCGCAACTTTCGCTCTGCCAAGACGGTGGTGGAGTTCAACAACGATTTTTTTGAATGGGCCGTCCGCAACCGCTTTGCCGACAATGTCCAACTACAGGACATCTACATAGGAGGCGGCGACGAACCCGACCTCCGGCAAAAATTCACCAAAGAGGGCGGCTATGTGCAGGTGAGCTTCCATAAACTAGACGATGACCACGACCCACTATGGCAGAAGATGCTTGACGATATCCACCTGCTGACCAATGAAAAAGGCTACGAACTGCGCGAGATGACCATTTTGGCACGCGATAAAGATACGCTGGCAGAAATCTCTTCTTTTCTCACCGCTCGGGGCATTGCAGTGGTCTCTTACGAGTCGTTCCTGCTCACCCAAAGCCGTGTGGTGATGCTGATGCGTAACTTGCTGAAGTACTTGCTCGATGGCAGCGACCGCATTGCCGCCATGCGCGTGTTGCAACATCTCTATGGACTAGGCCGCATTGCGGACCTGCACGAAGAGGCTTTCCTGCAGACCCGCGACGGAGTGGACCTCGACCGGCTACTGCAAAGCGATGGATTGGACCTTGAGAGCGACCGATTGCGCCAGCTTGGCCTCTACGACTGCTGCGAAGAGGCGCTAAGGATGCTACATCTGGGCGATGTCGAAATCGCCTACACTGCTACATGGCTCAACGTGGTGGCCAAATACAGCAGCAACCATCGTCAGGACCTGAGTGAGTTCTTGGAATGGTTCGACCAAAAGAAAGACAAGCTCTCCACCAGCACCGCCAGCGACCTCAACGCCGTGCAACTAATGACCATTCACAAAGCCAAAGGATTAGAAAAGCCCATTGTTCTCTACCCCATCCTCAACAAAAAAGAACCACAGGGGAGCATCTGGGTGCACATCCCGCAGGAAACGCGGTTGCCATTGCCTACCGGCCTCATTTCCTCCACACTGAAGGAGCACACCATTTTTGAGCAGGAGTGCCTAGAGGAATCGCAAAAAACAGACATGGACCGCCTCAATGTGCTCTATGTCGCCCTCACCCGCCCCAAGGAAAAGCTACTGGTTTACTGCCAGAGCACCAAAAAGGCTGAGAGCACCGACTACAGCACACTACTGCATGACTACCTCACCGCCCGCCACGGCCTCTCGCAAGAGCCCGAAGGGGAAGTGACATTGGGGCAAAACAGCCCCAAAGACCTAGAGGAAAAAAGGAAACAAAAGGAGGTGGAGATTGTCGACGCTACGTTGGAAACGGTAAGTTTCCCCGACTGGTCGGACCGCATTGCCATTGCAGAACAGTCTGCCAAAATTTTCGACCGACTTGCCGAAGACTCCATCCGCCGGGGCAACCAGATGCATGCCCTCCTTTCGCTTATTCACAACTCAGACGACGCCGAAGAGGCCCTTGGCGCATTCCTCACCAACAACCGATTGACAGACGACGGCGAAGCCGAGGACGTCAAAATTCTCAGGGACTCGCTCCACCAGATGCTAAGCCAGCCCGAAGTGGCGCGGTTTTTCCGCCCGGAGGACCACTGCAAGAACGAGTGCGACCTAGTGTGGCAGGGCGAGGTGCTCCGCCCCGACCGCATTGTCTTTGCCGCCAAGGAAGAAGAGGTGTGGGTAGTGGACTTCAAAACCGGAGCCCCGCAAACCACGCACCACGCCCAAGTGCTGCACTACTGTAACGCACTGCACGCCATGGGATACCCAACGGTGAAAGGCTATCTCCTCTACATCGGCCCCAACAACTGCCAAGTACTCTGCTGCGAGTAGGATTGGCCTCGCAGACGCACTGCCGGGCGGAGTGGTCGATAAGGGCTGTGGATAAACATTTTTAAGAATAAAGCATTTCTCATTCGAGAAAAAGTTGTATCTTTGCTCGTCTATTAGTCAGACACAAAAAATAGTTAACATAATGGAAGACAATAAATTGTTTACTGAATTCCCACCCGTTTCCACAGAAAAATGGGAGGAAGCCATCAATAAGGACCTCAAAGGCGCCGACTACGAAAAAAAATTGGTTTGGAAGACCATTGAAGGTTTTAAAGTCAAGCCATACTACCGTGCCGAGGATCTCGAGAACCTCGAATACCTCAACAGCAACCCCAACCAGGCCCCCTATACGCGCGGCAAACATGCCGACAACAATGTGTGGGATATTCGTGAGGACATTCTCCCCGACACACTTGAAAAGATGAACGCCACCGCATTGGAGGCCCTCAACCGTGGCGCCAATGCCTTAGGTCTGCCCGCCTGCGAGGCCGACAGCCAAGAGAAGATGAACACGCTGCTCAAGGGTATTGCCCCCGAAGCTTGCAAGATTAATTTTCTGTGCAGCAAGGACATGCTCCAAACTTTGAAGTACTTTGTTGAATTTATCAAAGCCAGCGGCGGCAATCCCGAGAAGGTGGAAGGCAGCTGCAATTACGACCCCTACCAGCATGCCCTCTTGAAAGGTAAGTACAAAGACGGCGAAGCCAAAGCCTTCGAGCAGGCCAAGACCTTGATTGAATACGCCAAGGTCAATTTACCCAAGTTCCGCGTGCTGACCATCAACGGCAAGAATATCCACAACGCGGGGGCCAACATTGTGCAGGAGCTTGGCTTTACCTTGTCCGCTGCCAACGACCTCATGGCCCACCTCACCGATATGGGTCTCAGCACTGGGGATGTTGCCACCCGCATGGTTTTCAACTTCGGCATCAGCAGCAACTACTTTATGGAGATTGCCAAAATTCGTGCCGCCCGCTTGCTTTGGAGCAAGATAGTGGAGCAGTACAACCCTTGCTGCGACAGTTGCTACAAAGTCTATATCAACGCCACCACCTCCACATGGAATACTACTGTGTTCGACCCATACGTCAATATGTTGCGTTCCACCACGGAAACCATGTCGGCCTGCATTGCTGGCGCCGACAGCATCACCACCAACCCCTTTGACATTGCCTTTGAGAACCCCGACAGTTTCGGCTACCGCATCAGCCGCAACCAGCAGATTCTGCTGAAGGAGGAAAGCTACATGGACAAGATTGTCGACCCAGCCGCCGGCAGCTACTATATCGAGAACCTCACCGACAGCATAGCCCAATATGCCTGGCAATTGTTCCTGACTGTTGAGGAGAAGGGCGGGTTTGCCAAAGCCATCCGCGAAGGCTATGTGCAGGACGAAGTAACCCGCGTGGCCCAACAGCGCGACATGGCCATAGCCACTCGCAAGACCACCATACTTGGCACCAACCAATATCCTAACCTCAACGACAAAGGCCTAGAGCGCGTGAAGAAAGCAAGTGCCTATGGGTGCGAATGCGACTGCAAAGACACGGAGATCAAGACATTGCGGCTTTACCGCGGTGCCGAAGCTTTCGAGCACCTGCGTTTGGCCACCGAGAAGAGCGGCAGACGGCCCAAAGTGTTTCTGCTGACTTATGGCAACCTTGCCATGCGCAAAGCCCGTAGCGGTTTCAGCACCAACTTCTTTGGCGTTGCCGGATACGAGATTATCGACAACCTAGGCTTCGAAAGCGCCGAGCAGGGCGTGAAAGCCGCTTTGGAGGCCAAAGCCGACATTGTGGTGATGTGTTCCTCGGACGATGAATACGCCGAGATAGCCGAACCCGTCTGCAAAGGCCTCAAGGGTAAAGTCAAAAGCATTGTGATTGCCGGCAACCCTGCAGAGATGATAGAGACCTACAAGGGCTATGGAGTGGATGAGTTCATCCATGTGAAGACCAATGTTCTGGACTGCCTCACCAAGTATCAGAAACTCTTTGGTATCGAAAAGTAAGTGAGACCCATACCCAAGCTCGACCAGTACCTGCTATTCAAGTATCTGAAGACCTTTTTGTTGGCAATGGCACTGATTATCGTCATTGTCATTACCTTTGATGTATCGGAAAAGCTTGACGATTTCCTGAGCGGACATGCTCCGCTTCAGGAAATCGTTTTTGATTACTACTTGAATTTCATACCCGGTTTTGTCAACCTCTACAGCCCGCTATTTATCTTTATCAGTGTAATATTCTTCACCTCCAAGATGGCGGGCAATACAGAGGTGATAGCCATCTTGGGCAGTGGCATCAGCTACAAACGGATGTTGCGCCCCTATATGTACGGTGCCACCATTGTGGCGCTAACAGTGCTGGCTTTCGGCAATTTTCTCATCCCGGTGAACAACCGCACGCTGGACAAATTCGACAGCAAGTACATCCATATACACAAGGCCAAGTATTTCAACAACGTGCACTTCCAGGTGAAGCCGGGCGTGCAGGTCTATGCCGAGAGCTACGATGCCAACCTAATGAAAGTTAACAATTTTCATCGAGACCAGTACGATGAGAACTACCAGTTGCTGGACCGGATTTCATGCAGCAAAATCCGCTTCGACACGGTAATCGGCAAATGGGAGTGCGACAATTTCGTCCACCGTACTATCAGAGGGCACCAAGAGTACCTGACCCGTGACGAGCACTCGTTGCGACGGCTTGACGTGACGCCGGATGATTTCAACTCGTCGTCGGTGAACATCACCACAATAAATTCCATCGACCTCTACAAATTCATCAAACGGGAGCAGATGCGCGGCTCCCCGACTGTCATCACCGCCAAGATAGAACTCTACCAACGGTTGCTCAACCCGCTATCCATCTTTATCATGACGCTAATAGGCGTGGGCGTGTCGAGCCGCAAGACCCGTGGAGGCATAGGCATGCATCTGGCCATTGGCATCTCGCTGGCCTTTGGTTACATTGTGTTTATGAAAGTCTCCACCGTTTTTGCTGTTTTTGGGACGCTCAATCCCTTCCTCTCCGTGTTGCTACCCCAAATTGTTTTCGGCGTAGCAGCAGTATACGTGGTGCGGACAGCTCCTAAATAGGGGCACGCCACCCGTCCGCAAACGATCTTTCGCCATAGTGGCCCTCTCGATTCAAGTAAAAACGATACCCTCCAGAAAAAAACTCTAAACCCCATGTCCATAGAAGAAATTTCGAACAACATCATCGACGAATTTGCCAGTTTTGACGAATGGCTGGACAAGTATGCATACATCATTGAGTTGGGCAAGGACTGCCCAGCGATTGACGAAAAGGACAAAACCGAGAGCAACCTAATCAAAGGGTGCCAGAGCCGGGTGTGGCTCAGTTGCGAGCACCGCGACGGTCGACTATGGTTCAAGGCCGACAGCGATGCCGTTATCACCAAGGGCATCATCAGCCTGCTAATACGCGCCCTAAACGGGCAAACGCCCGAGGATATACTGGCTGCCGACTTGCATTTTATTGACGCCATCGGACTGAAGGAGCACCTCTCCCCCAACCGTTCCAACGGTTTGACAGCCATGATAAAGCAAATAAAGATGTACGCGTTAGCCTTCAGCGTTGGCAAATAAGCAGTGGCCCCAGATTGATCAGGCCACAGTAGCCGCAAACCTCTGCTCGATAGCAGACAACCGCACATTTATTTAACAAAGAGACACACCTATGGAGCCCACAAAAGAAACCTTGCATTCGGCCATTGTCAACTGCCTAAAAAACATCTACGACCCCGAGATACCGGTCAACATCTATGACCTTGGCTTGATATACAACATTGATATTGATGATGCCTTTAACGTAAAAATACTAATGACCATGACGGCGCCCGACTGCCCAGAAGCCGAATACATGTTTCAGGAAGTCAAACAGATGGTTGGCTACATCCAGGGCATCAAATCGGTGGAGGTAGAGCTAACCTTTAACCCGCCCTGGGACTTCAACAACTTGAGCGACGAAGTAAAAACCGAGCTAGGGTTGCTCTAATGGGAGTAGAAGTCCTTGAACACTCCATCGACCGGTAGGTTTTAATACCCCAAAAAGATGAATCTACAGGCGGCTTTTAACAAAAAACACAGGCAGTTCGTAAAAGAGACAGCTGCCGTGCGGAGCACTTCGCTTTCGGGCATGGCATGGAGCCGCTTTGCACAGAACAGGCTGTCGGTGGCAAGCCTAGCAGTGATAGGGTTGTTTGTAGTGGCGGCCCTGCTAGGCTACCTCATCACCCCCGACAGCACGCCACACTGCAACCAGCAATACCTAGAGTTGGCCACCCTTAAACCCATGAGCCAGGTGGATTTCACTTATGTCGACGACGGCTTGCCCCAGCCCACCACAGGCTGGCTACACAAGATGCTCTACGGCGAAGAACTTGCCTACACCGCCATCCCCACCTATCGCACCACCGCAGTAGGCGACAGCGTGGAGATTGAAAGCTACACCGGGGCCACCCCTAACGACGGGGAGATTCGCCGCGTGGACAAACGGCAGATTGTGGACAGCGGGACGCGCACCTTTGTTTTGGGTACCGACAGCTACGGGCGCGATGTGCTGAGCATGATTGTAATAGGCAGCCGTGTAAGCCTTTCGGTAGGGTTTATTGCCGTGCTCATTGCCTTGGTTATTGGCATTGTTTTGGGGGCCTTGGCGGCCTACTACGGTGGTTGGGTGGACGAGGTGATTACTTGGCTAATCAACGTTGTGTGGTCTATACCTACCGTGCTACTGGTCATTGCCATCACCTTTGCTTTGGGAAAAGGCTTTTGGCAAGTATTCATTGCCGTGGGCCTTACCATGTGGGTGGACATTGCCCGCGTGGTACGCGGGCAAGTGTACAGCATCAAGGAAACGGAATACATCGAAGCCACAAGGGCTTTGGGATACAGCACCTTTCGCACTATCTTCCGTCATATATTGCCTAATATCACAGGAGCCATCATTGTGGTCACCGCCTCCAACTTTGCTAGCGCCATCCTGCTAGAGGCGGGCCTAAGTTTTTTGGGTATTGGGGTGCAGCCGCCCATGCCCTCGTGGGGTACCATGGTCAAAGAGAACTACAGCTACATCCTGCTGGACAGCGCCTACTTAGCCCTACTGCCAGGGCTGGCCATCATGCTTGTTGTGCTTGCCTTTATGCTGCTAGGTAATGGGGTCAGGGATGCATTGGACATCAAAAAACCGTAAAAAAACAAAAAAAAAATACCACGACTGAAAAAAGTCGTATCTTTGCAAACCAAATATGAGGAGAAAGTTAAGCAATAAATTTTATAAACAATTAAAAATCAACACAAAAGATGAAAAACATTTTCAAATTTCTCAGCGTTGCTTTGGTTGCTAGTGCGATGATGTTCACCGCTTGCAACTCCACTGACGATCCTGTCACCCCCGACACTCCCACCACCTACACCATTACCGTGAACAGCAACGATGCTACCCTTGGCACCGTCGCCATCAGCCCTGCTCAGGCCACCTACGAAGCCGGTACGGAAGTAACCATCACCGCCACCCCTGCCAGCAATGCCAACTTCCTCAACTGGAACGGCTCTATTGTTGACAATCCTTACACTTTCAAGGTTTCTGAGAACGCTACCTACACCGCCAATTTCGAGGCCAAACCTCAGCCTAGCTATGCAGCCACCCTTGACGGCACTGCTCTTGACGTTGCCGGTTTTAGCGATGCTCAGTGCGCTGAAATGAATGGTTCCTACATGTTCCTTTTCCAATGCGCTAAACAAGCAGAAGGCCAATCGGTCTATTTCCCTTTCATTGTCAACTATTTGATGGGTACCACCACTACCGACATGGCCATCCTCAACACTGAGCTCTACCAGAACACCTACTACACCTCTAGTGATGAAAATTATGGCGATTGGCAGTACTACAGTGCAGGCGCTAACTCCATCAACTGCACCGCTCTGGATTTGACCACCTACACCATCACCATGTCCGCCACCATGAGCATGACCATGTACTCCTTGACCGATGTTGTTGAGAACGGTGCTTCCAGCAATGGCTCCGACGCTACCCACGCCACCCTCGCCCTGACCTTGAGCAACATCACCTATGATCTCTACACCAGCAAGGCCAGCTTTGGCAAAAAAATGAACGTTGTTAAATAGTGAGTTCCCGTTTTTAATACCACAAAACGATGAAGAAAAATTTCCGTTACGCAACTGTCGCACTCACCGTAATGGCATTGATGACAGCTTGCAACAACAACGCTAACGAAGAAGTTCCCCTCGACACCTTACCCGCTATCGACACCGCTGTTATTGAAGAAGTTACCGATACTGTGGCCGCCGACACCGTGGAGGCTGAACCTGCTCCCGTGAAGGCTGTGAAGAAAGCCGTCAAGAAAGAGGTCGATAAAACCGTTAAGGCCGCGACTATAGCCGGCAAAAAAATGGTTGAGACTGTTACTGACGAGCTAAAGAAGGGCGAAGGCAATTCCGTCTCAGTGGGTGGCACCAAGTCCGCGGCCAAGGGTCTTGGTACTGGCAAGAAGCCCGCTTCGGAGCAGACTTTCGACAAAAAATGATTCATTCGTTTGAGCAACAAACCCAAGAGAGTGACCACAGCTGGGCACTCTCTTCTTTTAATGATAATCTGGCCACACCAAACAAAAAAAAGACAATATGATAAAAAAAAGAATCACACTCCTAGGGGGAGCACTCCTGTGCGCAGTTGCATTTATGACTTCCTGCAACAACGAGAGCAAAGAGATACAAACCGTAGCACAAGGATACCTTGATGCCATGGGTAACTACAAACCTGCCGAAGCACGCCCCTATTCCACCCAACAAACTTGCGATGTAACGCTCAGTTTCTTTGAGGCGGTAGTGGCGCAAACCGACCCAGAGGTCTACGCCAACAACATCCCCGCCACCATCACCTTGGGCGAAATCGCCATTGACGACACCATTGCCGAGGTAGCCTTCCACAAGAGCACCCCAAGCATGGAGCAAGACGGCACACTGCACTGCGTGAAGCGTAACGGGAGATGGTTGGTCAACGAGGTGATAGTAGTGCCCGGGCTTGTCCGCAGCGCAGTGGATACCACCACAGCAACGGCACGCACCTTTGAGAAAGAAACGATTGAAGAGATGCGCAAAAATGGCCCTCAGAAAGATAGTCTGAAGCTACAGTAATCCGCGCGCCTGCCCTACACGAAGGTGTCGTCTGTTGTAGAAATTCAAGTCATTAAGAGGCAGTTGCCAGAAATTACAGAAGCGGGACTGCGGCAGTATCGCAGGAAGGGGTGAGCCGCGACATGACAGACTCCTGAACCCGGAGGTATATATCCGGGTGGCGGACATACCAATTGATGGTGGTGTCGAAGATTTCAGGCGTGATGCCGTACCTAGCCATGAGCGAGTCGTAAGAGGCTATCATCTCGGGTTGGAGAGAATCGAAACGATAGTGGGTTTCGAGAGAGTAGTAGCCTTCTAGAAGAAAAGCCCTTTCAAGGAAGTCGACAAACGTGGCCTCGTCCATCACAGGCTCTTTGGGGGCGGGTTCGGATTTGCATGAGCAGAAACAAACCGTGGATGCAACAAGGGTAAATATTAAAATTGAACTAGCTGAGAACAAATTATTTCTACGGGTTTTCATAACAGATTGATTCACGCAACTGGGTTGCAAAGGTACAGAATTTTTCTGAATTGCACATTACAAGTAAAAAGCTATGCTGGGCTATGATTGAGTGGAGTGTGCGAGAGATAGCCTGCGACACATCAAGGGCGCACTACGTGAGATTTGAACGATGAATAAAGAGGTAGAAACACACAAAAAAAATGGTGAAAAGTATTTTTTTCTTGGAATGTCAAAAAAAAGTTGTATCTTTGCAATCGCAATCGGGGGGATAGAACCCACCTAAAACGAACATAAGGGAGTATAGCTCAGTCGGTTCAGAGCATCTGCCTTACAAGCAGAGGGTCATTGGTTCGAATCCAATTACTCCCACACAAAGCCAACAAGAGCGGAACTTGTTGGCTTTTTTTGCAACCCGCGCTATCCGTTACAGATATATCAACAACAGGCATATACCCATTGCAAGCGACAAACCCACCAAGGCAAGACACTATGCTCAGCAACAGTAGTGGACCGTTATATAAACCTAATTCTGCAACAAAACTACCATAGGTGTGTCGTAACGACCAACCAAACTAGTTCCGAGAGAGCTATAAAATATTGTTGAGGTGAAGGAACCGTATCGTTTTGAAACAAAATACACCGTCATGAATACTACAACCTATCTCAAGCACTTTGCCGTGATTTGCGTGGCGTTGCTGCTTACGACAAACGCCATGGCTCAGGGCACTGACTTTTGTAAGGGTCTGAAGAACCCCACCAGTTTTGTCATCACTGCATCAGGCAATTCAGCCAATGCCGTGTGGTACGGGTATACTGGATCAAAAGATGACCAAGCGAGCCAATGCGGCAACTGGGGAATGGTAAACTGGGGCAGTCAGATTCCGGCTAGTCAGCTGGCCAGCCAGTCCTCGGGCTCGAGTTGCACCTCGGCATCCCCTGCCTCCACCAATCTCAACGGCCAGGCCGACTACATGAACCGCTTTGTGATCAAAGGTCCGGGCAACGATGCCTTGACCTTCAACCGGCTCAGCTACCTACCGCCGGACGCTACTTACACTAGCTCCATCCGATTGGGCAACAACTGCGGGGGCACGCATGAGGCAGAGATGCTATGCTACCAATTGGATGTACGCCCACAAAATTCGTTGATTTTCATTTGGTACGCCCTTTCGCTGCAAAATGGGCAGCATTCGGTTGCCGATAATCCCGAGTTTGCTATTGAAATTGAAAAACGCGTCAGTGGTTCCGGCACATCCGGCACATGGCAACGCATAGGCGGCGACACCTTGTGCTACATCAGGCCTACCCCTGCCGGTAGCGGCAGCGATGTGTCGCCATTCTATGTTGGCAGCACAGGTCAGCACAATTCTGGCGCGGGTTATGGCGTAAACATCTATCTTCCGTGGAACAAGGTGGCCATCAACCTGAACAAATACCTCTATGAAACCATCCGCATCAAAATTGGTTCTGGCGACTGCAGCATGAGTGCGCACTATGGATGCGCCTACATAGCCGGCGAATGTCAGCCAATGGAAATCAAGACATCCGGTTGCCCAGCTGGTTCGACCCAAATGGTGCAAGAGCTAACCGCTCCGTCCGGTTTGGAGAACTATGTATGGTACAAGAGCAATTCCGGCACAGAGGGCATCTCCAGCCTCTACAATGTGCCCGACAATATCAACTTCACCCAGCTGACGCCGAGTGTAAACGAAAGCAACATCTACCAGTGCCAGGTCGAGGACTTTCACCTGAGTGAAGGTTCCATGGCAGGCGAGTATACCAACGAACAGATTTTCCGTTGCGATATGACCTCACGTATGAACGAGACAATACCCTTTACCTCCAAGGTCTATGTGCGTGTTCAAAATACCAAACCAACCATGTCCATCGATACCCTCAAATCATGCGATGGCGACATCCTCTTGACCAATAAAAGCTATGTACCAAACGATTTGAATGGTTGCGACACCTCTATCACAAAATGGTGGTTTCATACCGGTAGCGACACACTGTCTCCTTTGGCTGACAGTGCTGTGGGAGCCCAAATCAACTATCGTTGGGACGAAGTGGGGCAATATGCTGTAAAGGTGCGTTCCTTCAACAATCTGGACCACACCTGCTATAGCGACAGCACTTATGTCATCAGTGTCCTCGGTCGCCCCCATGCCGGCTTCACCATCTATCCCGGACGCGACGTCTGCG
>CAZAAK010000006.1:0-44232 GCA_964483145.1 uncultured Bacteroidaceae bacterium | reverse complement strand
ACAATCGGATAGCCAACCTTATCAACTCTGTTGCATTTGTTGGTTGAATTCAGCACCCACCTACAATCTACCAATAGGTTAAAGGTGCGTCCCTTCGGTCTCATATACTACCTGCACTAGATCCTTGAGGCTTTGCATGCTGTCCTGCATGGCTTTGGAGAATTGGTGTGCGACACTTGCCCCCATTCTGTCGTAGGCTTCGCGGACCGCTGTAGGTCCGTTACCGCTGGCGCACTAGTAACGTATGGCACCATAGGTAGTACCTGTTCGCTCATTTGGCTGGGACTTTGCATCATGCTTGTTGCTGACTGATAAATAACTGTTTTTGACCGTGATAGTATATTTTTCGACAAAACAAAGATAGGGGAAATGGCAGACACCTCGTAAAAAGTGTCGGTCATAATTTTACTGGGACAAAAAAGTTTTACCGGGCAGCAACAAAAAAACAAAGCATTATTCAAAAGGCAGGGCCACTCTCCCTTCGGGTCTAATCCATATGGACTTCTCAGCTAACGCGCCAACTATCCCTTTCGTGGATCCTACCTGGCACAGTTGCCAAAACTGTTTTGAACAACCTTCAAAAGCCCACTACCAAGCATTCCAATAATGCTGATGCAATGGCTACAATAAGAAAATAGAACCAATTATAAGCAAGTGAGAGATAAAAAAAATTTGCAATCATCATTATCAAGACGCTTGCAAATTTTTTTGGTGCCCGGAACAGGACTTGAACCTGCACTCCTTTCGGAACACGCACCTGAAACGTGCGCGTCTACCAATTCCGCCACCCGGGCATCTGGTAGAATTCCAACTCTTGGAACGTTTTTGTCGAAAAAGTAACTTTAATGCTATACTTTCTTTGTGCCCAGGACAAGACTTGAACTTGCACCGCCCTACGGCGACTACCCCCTCAAAGTAGCGTGTCTACCAATTCCACCACCTGGGCAAAAAAGAGATGCTTTCTCTGTCGAAAGCGGGTGCAAAATTACTAACTTTTTTTGACATAGCAAAAAGAACTTCGACTTTTTTTTGTATTAAAGATACAACACATTGAAATACAAAATGTCCATGACAAAACTTTTTTGAATAAAAAGCCAGAAAACAAATAAAAAAAGGAAGCTCTGTGGAAGAATTTTCGCAAAAATCGAGGCAAAAAAAACGGTCAATTGTAGCTGGAATAAAACAGCACGATTACGCCCATTGGAAGCAATGCGCAAAGGACGGAAACACCAAACCATAGCGGGGTAGCGCACTCCATACGCCACCCCGCAGTCGACAAGCTACAGACTTCGACTTGCCACTATTCCTCGTCTTCGAGGTCCTCTTCCGACTCGTCAGAAGCATCGGAAGTAAAACCCGACAAGAAGTTCTGTATCTCGTTGCGAGAGTTGGTGAGAGAATAGCTGAAGGTATCGGAAGTACGTTTATCCTTCTTGATACCAACTATACGGTCGTTCCATTCACCCACACTGCTGGAGACACTCAAGTGATGAGTGCGATAGTCGTAGCCAAAGTAGTACCAATGGTCGTTGGCAACCTGAAGGTATAGCACCAGACGGATGTCGGAACCACGCTTGAACAGCTGGGCGCGGTAGCGTATGTTGACATGCAATTGAGTCTTACCTATGTTGCAGAGCGCAGAGGTTCCGCTAGCGGTATAACCACGCGCGGCGTTGTACTGCCACCGGACATTCTCAAGAAGGATGGTGTTGTCCAGGAATCCCTCCAACTTATCAAAAGCCCCCTGACTGCGATAAGTCTGATAGGCTAGTTCACCATCTGGGTCGCCCATATCAAAAAGTAGAGCACGGTTGAGCAAATCATTGTCGCGGTCGGATGGCGAAGGTCGGAGGTCGTCCTCTATCTGTTTTGCCATCTGTTTGATAACATCTTCAGCCATGGGGAAGGTGATGCCCAAAACGGTGGTCATGCTAAAGTCCTGCTCGTTGTCGGGGTCGTAATATACAGTGCCGTACGCACGGAGCTTGGCGGAGCCTTCGGGAGCGCCATCGCCAAGTCCAAAGCTAATGGGACCTTCTCCCTCAATGACACAGTTTCCTGTATTGAGACGGAGAAAGCGGTCGACAAATTCGGGGTCATCGAGTTTCTCCTGCGATGTGAGTGTATAGGTGCTTGCCGAGGCATCATAGCTAAGCAGCCCATAGCTACTCATAAGGCTAATACCCGACTGGTCCTTGGTAAGAAAACCCGAAACAGGCTTCAAACCAACATTTCCCATACGGAGGGAAGCACTGATGGGCTGACCTTTCCAATCGACAGGCGTTTCGGGCACTTCGATACGAATATCGTTGGGATCGAGATAATTAGCATATGCCAAAAGTCCTAACTGATCAACCGGAGCGCATTTGTGCAACAAGCGTACGCCACCCTCAAAGTAGATGTGCTCGTGCTGGGCATCGGCACGGGCTTTCCCGGCAAAGCCAAAAGCCTCATTGAGAGTAAAGCCCATTTCATCGCCAATAGCCCCCTCTGCCACACTGATTCCCTGAGCATTGGGACCGATCTCGGTCATATGGATAGGTTGCCTTTTCTCGTCTTGGCCCACATAGTCGATAGTGCCTTTGCCGCTATATTGTTGGCCATTTTTGACCAAAAGGTCGCAACCGTAAAAGAGATGGTATGCACTGTCGCGCGGGAAGAGCAGTTGACCACCCTGAATGAGCGCCATATCACCCCCCTTGGAGATATGAAGGGAATCACCAGCTGGAGCTATGATGGCATCTGCAACAGGCAAAGCATAAACATTATGGTTGGAAAGTTCCAGGTCGTCATAACGATAATTGCTGTTGATAGCGCAGAAACGGATATCCTTGAGTTTAGGGTCGGTACTCTCAAACCTAGCCCCAGGCATTTGACCAAGTCGTTTGGCACGTTCGCGGAGGGTGAGAGCCTCGGTGCCAATCGTTTCCATGCTCTTGCTATTATCTAATTGTAGGTCCTTGAGGTCCCAATTCCAAGTATATTGGTCTACCCACGCAGCGTAGCCGAGAGCGGGTAGCAGTGTACGGGTAAGAGAATCGCCAGAGGTAAATTGGCCAGTATGAGCATCGTAGTCGACATGCGAGCGCACACCCTGAGCGGAGAAGGCCTCGTTACCATACTTGGTGGAGCGGAGAGAGAAATTGGTATTGCCTGAATTCATCTCAAGTGTCTTCATCTCAAAGCACTTGGAATAAAGCGAACCCTCCATAATAGTGGCAGTACCGTAACCGGTAGCGCCTTTGGGTTGCAGGGTTAGGCGGCCCGAGAGTTGAGTAAGCCCACCATACATCTGAAACTGTGGGCCGTTGCGAAGTTGCGAAACAGTCATTGAGTCTTGATAAGGATACCAACGGACAATGGTGCTGGAGTTGTGGGCGTCGGGGAAGTCCTGTTCCGGACGAACGTAGAAGGTGTCGGACTGGGCCATCATTGAATCGGGCATGAAAATATACTTATCGGTAACGGTGGTGGAGGTAAGGTAATCGAGCGTACCTTTGCCGCGGAGACCGCCGTAACTGAGGGCAATCGTGTCGCGGTAAGTGCCCTTTCCGCCATAGGCTGGATAACCATCACCGGTAGTTTTGTGGATAAAGCCGAGGGAATAATCGCGCTGGACCTTGAGAGGTTGTTCGATTTCTGGGAAGATGCCAGCAGAGGTAAGTTTACCCACAAACTCGAGGCTATCGGTCTTGAAGTCGGTAAGCTGTTTGATAACAAAAGGATAGAGCGAATAATAGAAACGATTACGATCGTAGACCCCATTGAAGATAAACCGACGGTCATAGTAGACATAGCTGGGTTGAACGCTGTTGAAGATGGGGTAATCCTTGTTTTTCTTCAGGCCACAGTGGTTGTCGGGTTTGTCCACCTGAATGTCACCCACTAGATTGTACAGAGGTGTACGCACCATATGCAACTTGTTGGTGTCGCGAAAATCAGTAACATAAAAACGGACAGAATCGATTTGAGGCAAGTCGAACCGGAAATCGTCGTAGAAAAAAGTGGCGCCGGTTACATTCATTTCGAAACGGCCCACATTGATAAAACCCGAAAAGATGATGTCGCGGTTACGCTTGACCACAATATTTCCTTCATAGGGTTTCACTACCACTAACTGACTGTCACTGACCACGAATTTTTCAATGCCATGAACATTGAGATCGAGCGTCTTGAGGTCAAGTTCGGCATTGTTGGTCTTGGTTTCGGACTGTAGGGTGAGGGCATCGTAGTCGTGTCCCTGCTGCTTGACAATGGCCTTGTAAAAACCCAAAAGTTTGTCATGGACATGGATGCGATTTGTACCCTCATCAAAGGAGACGAGCCCCTGTTTAGAGAGGCCGTGTATCATTAGCTTTGTCTGCCCTTCATCCATGTGGAGGAAGTTTTGGAAAGATACTAAGGAAAAGTCCTGCTTCATCTCGTGGGCTTTCATGTACCGATACATGCGCACCACGGGGCTAACATTGTCTATACCCTGCACTTCCATGCTCTTAGCAAGGGAATAAAATCGGTTTGATTCAAAGGTAACAAAAGTTTGGGTGTTGTTTTGCGCCACCATGCTGAACTCCACCACATCCCGAGCAATGTACCAATTGATGTTTTCGCAAAAAATATCGAGTTGGTGATAGCTGTCCTTATAGGGGCTGTAGTAATTGCGCTTGGTGCTGTTTACCATATTCACCCGCTGATCCTCAGTAGTGTAGCGCACCAGAACACCAGAGTTTGTGATAGAATCGTTATCAATATAGATTTTAACGGAGCCACGTTCGGTAGTGAGCATATGCGGCAAGACGGAAAATTTGGTAGAGCTGACCACCAGAAAACGTTTGCCGTTGCGGTAAAAAATCATTGAAGCAGGGTTCTTCTCATCGTTGGTAACAAACCGCGCGCCATACATCATAAAATTACCCTCAAAATCAACACCCGGAAGGATGTCCTTGATTTGAAAATCCTTCTGATAAGACCGGAATTTGGGAAAATTGTATTTCTCGGGATCGGTCTTGTAAGCTAGGGCCTCCTCAACCGAACCTTTGATGGGCGATTTGAAATAGTTGGTGTTGATAAAGGTGACTGAATCTGCAGTAAACTTGGGCAATTTAACAGAAGCGGAATAGTCTTGCAAGTCGGCATAACAGGCAGTCTCGGACACACCACAACGATTCCACGTAAGGCGCCCCCCCTTGCCCTCCCAAGTCTCGGTTAGGAAATAGTAGTCGCCCGTGGTATTATGGATGGTGTTTTCATCGGCATTTTTACCGGTTCCCGAGGCGTAAGTCAACTCCACCTTACCCTTAAAACGGGTGCGAACATCGTTCTTGAGCACATCAAATGCAAACTTGGAATTCTCCTGCACGTGCCAAAGAGAGGATTTGGACCTGTAAAGCGTACGGCTCTCAAGCAGGTCGGCAGTGTACCCGATAAAACCTATAATTTCCTTTTTCTTTTTGGTTAGCTCAAAAATAGCCGAAACTGCATTGAGCCATTCGTCAAAAATTGTGGCCGAGATAGTTGCGTTACTGTAGGAAATAAGAGTCCGAGTGAGGTTAATATAATCGGGTGTGGGCTCCATCTTAGTTTTTCGGGCCGCATTGTAAATATCCACAACTTGCTGCTGATATTTGCTATCGAGGCCGTTGAGAACAGTTTCGAAACTGTCAACCAACGCAGTATTCTCAGCTAATTTCTCCTCCACCTTGGAATTGCCGTTTAGATAACGGAGCAGTTGGACACCCATTGAGTCAAGTTCGAAAGAAGCCTTTGATTTCTTTGGACGGACTTGGGCCTGAAGTACTTGACCCTGCATCAGAAATACCAGCAGGGCTATTAATAAAAAGAAAGTTTTTTTCATATTGGCAATTGTTATGCTAAACATTTTCGTCTGTTGGACAAAATACAAAAAGCGATGATTACTATTATTAGTAACGGATCTTCGGATTTTTTATTGCTGACAATCTATTGATAAGCATTTGCCGATTGGTGTACCTTCCGCGACGGGACCATTCCAAAGATCTGGAATGGTCCCGTTTCGAAAAAAATGTGTATCTTTGCAACTCGGTAGCGTTACTCGGGGATGGTCTCAGAGTCAACGCTATGTAACAACCTGTCAAGCAAAAGCAAAAAAATGCGTCTATTTTTAGCAGAAGATACCACCGGGCTCTATTCCCAACTGTCTGAAGAGGAATCGAAACACTGTGTACGGGTGCTCCGCATGGGGGTGGGCGACGAGTTATGGGTCACCTCAGGCGATGGGGTGATGTGCCGCGCCCGCGTCAGCATCCCCAACGACAAAGCATGCGAGGTAGAAATTGTGGAGCGGTTGAGAGGATACCAACAACGCCCATTTCACTTGCATGTGGCCGTGGCACCTACCAAAAATAGCGCACGGTTGGAATGGTTTGTAGAAAAAGCGGTGGAGATAGGCATCGACCGCATCACCCCCGTACTGTGCGACCGCTCCGAACGTTACAACCAAAAAACCGA
Source organism: uncultured Bacteroidaceae bacterium (assembly GCA_964483145.1). Taxonomy (GTDB): domain Bacteria; phylum Bacteroidota; class Bacteroidia; order Bacteroidales; family P3; genus Colimorpha. The sequence goes on along the minus strand of CAZAAK010000006.1, from coordinate 37,749 downwards.
TAGGTTGGAAAAGCTGGCCCTAAGTGCCATGAAACAGTCGCTCAAAGCCCAAAAGCCAATTATCGACAAACCTTTGAAGCTGACCGACTTCCTTAACGACCTCGATACCAACAATGCCTCTTTGGCAATGTGCTACTGCATCGGGGACGAGCGGCTTACCTTAAAGGAAATCTACACGCCCAAGCAAGATGCCGTGGTGCTGATAGGGCCTGAAGGCGATTTCTCAGAACGTGAAATCGCTGCCGCTTTGGCAAAAGGCTTTCGAGCAGTAACTTTGGGTAGTAGCCGACTACGGACCGAGACGGCTGCCTTGTATGCCACAGTAGCCCTGAACTTAATGAACGAAAAATAGTTCCGACCATGAAACACCGCCCACTCGTCATTCTGTTTTTGCTAACATCGGCACTACCCTCTTGGGGGCAAACGCAGATAGCCTTGCTTAAATACGGAGGTGGAGGCGATTGGTACGCCAATCCCACCTCACTAACAAACTTGATAACATTCTGCAATGCCGATGCCAAGATGAACCTAGATAAGGACTACGCTGTAGCGGATGTAGGGAGTTCGGAATTATTCAACTATCCCTTTGTGCACATGACCGGACACGGCAATGTGGTCTTCAGCAACCAGGAAGCTCAAAACCTACGTAACTATCTCATTGGCGGAGGATTTTTGCATATCGATGATAACTACGGCCTCAAGGAATTCATCATTCCCGCCATGAAAAAGGTCTTCCCCGAGTTAGACTTTGTCGAGCTATCCTTCAACCACCCTATTTACCATCAGCGATACCAATTCCCCAATGGGTTACCAAAAATTCACGAGCACGACAACCTACCACCACGTGGGTACGGCCTTATCTACGAAGGAAGGCTAGTATGCTTTTTCAGTTGGGAATGCGACTTGGGCGATGGTTGGGAAGACCCTAGCGTGCACAACGACAGCCAAGCAGTGCGATCCAAAGCCCTTCAGATGGGTGAAAATATATTACAATTTGTGTTTACGCAATAGATATCCTCCACTTTGGCGACTAACACCACACGCTAGCACAGTAACAAAAAAAAGAAACTAGCATCACCCACCGGCACTCAGCAAATCATTCCTGAAGCAACAACGAGGTGGGCGTTGTTGTCGTAGACAGTGGCATACTGGCCTGCGGCAATACCCTGAATGCGAATATCAGAGAGAATGCGGTAGCCCTGTTCTGTCTTGCAAAGGTGACCTTGGGCAAATTCAGGGGTATGCCGGATTTTGAATTTTACATCTATTGTTTGACCGGCATCTAACTGGCTACCCCAGATATCCTTACTAAGAAAGTAGAAGCCCGTAAGATCGATTTGATTGCCGTACTGTGCAGCAGGATCGTAGCCTTGAGAAACGTAAAGCACATTCTCATTGATATCCTTTTTTACCACGAACCAAGGCCCACCGCTGAGAAAAAGTCCTTTACGCTGACCAATGGTGTGGAACCAATAGCCCCTATGCGTACCCAAAACCCTACCCGTTTCCAGTTCCACAATCCGTCCTTCCTTCTCTCCTAAATACCGGCGGATAAAATCATTGTAGTTAATTTTGCCCAAAAAACAGATACCTTGCGAATCCTTGCGGTCGGCACTGGGCAATTTGGCCCGATGGGCAATCTCTCGCACCTCGCTCTTCATTAAGTGGCCGATAGGAAACATAAGCTTGTCAATCTGCGCAGAGTTCAGTTGGGAGAGAAAATCGGTCTGATCCTTGACGGGATCCTTGGCGGTGGCTAGAAACTGCACGCCATCCACTGTGTCGGTGGTGGCATAATGTCCTGTGGCAATGTGGTCAAAATCCTTGCCCCAACGTCCTATGAAAGCACCAAACTTGATGAGTTTGTTGCACATAATGTCGGGGTTGGGAGTAAGGCCCCTCCGTACCGATTCGATAGTGTAGGACACCACATTGTCCCAATATTCTTTATGCAGGTTCACCTCCTCGAAGTGGCAACCGTACTTGCGGGCAATATAGGAAGTGATTTCAATATCCTCCTCAGCTGGGCAATCAATATATCCATCCGCATCCTCCATGCCAATGCGGATGTAAAAAATAGTGGGGTCGTATCCCTGTTCTTTAAGCAAATGAACGGCAACAGAACTATCAACACCACCAGAGACCAATGCAGCAATATTCATAGGTTAAAGCTTTGACAAATTTCAATTTACCGGATATCTACGATACATCGGGTTTGTTTGTTTTCTTTGGTAGACGCTTGGTCGGGAGAACGACAATCATCGTAACGGCAGCCAAAATGAGCACAATTCCCATGAGCAAGTTGACGGAAAAAGCCTCATCAAACACAAATATGCCAATCAGCACGGCAGTGAGAGGCTCCAAAGCACCCAATATAGCGGTAGTAGTGGAACCGACCAATTTGGCCGCATAAACCATAAGTGTGAGCGCCATAATGGCCGGGACAATAGCCAGCCAACCCACATAGACCCAACTAGCTGCATTTTGGGGGAGCGTAAGCGGTTCACCTGCAACAAAGGAGTATACTACCATCCCCAAAGCGCAAAAGAAGAGTACATAGAAATTAATCTTAAAGGAAGACATCTTCAGCTGGCTACGGTTGACAACAATGATATAAATGGCATAAGTTAGCGCCGAAACAAGTACCATTACAACGCCTCCTATAGGCAAGGTCGCCGTTCCATCGCCCCAATAAAGTAGTGCCACCCCAACGAAAGAGAGCACAATGGAAGAAACTGTAACCCAATTGATTTTCTCGTGAAAGAAGACCGCCATAATAACAGCCGTCATAACTGGGTAAGTAAAAAGAATGGTGGAGGCCACACCTGCACCCATCACATGAAAACTAAGGTAGAGTGCCAACGAAGAAAAAATAAAAAGGACACCCAATGCAAACAACACACCAAACTCCTTGCCTGTAACGTGGAGTGATTCTCTGCACCGGCCCTTGACAGGAAGACCCCGTATCAGCATAACAACAGCCAAAATTAGCCATGCTAGACCAAAACGGTAAAAAAGTACACTACTAGTCTGCATGCCCTCAGCGTATAGCTTAAGAGCACCCAATGGATTGGTGCCATAGCACACAGCAGCCAAGATGCCACAAATAGTGCCAAAAACTTTTCCGGATTTCTTCATATTATCGGATATAGAGAACGGCGGACATACAGTCCGCCGTCCAATACTCTATTATAAATCAGTCACTATCAATCAGGAAGGTCATGGAGTGAACGGTTCTCGGTAATGGATCCATCAGGGTTCACAACAATACGGTTCACCTCGGAATGGCTGGAATGGGTAACCTGGTAGAGATCATCACTGGTATATCTTGCGGGATTCATGTCTTCAACAATTTGAGGACCGTTGGGGTCGTTGCGAAGCAACTCATGCATGGTTCTGATACGCTCAGCTCGGCTGAGAGACTCACGGTCAATCGGGTTATTGGCAACTACAGGACGAGTCATAGCGATTGGGGGCTCCACCACTTTGGATGCAACCGCAGATGGAGGAACAGGCTGAGGCTTGGCTGCAACAGCAGAATCCCTAGCAGGTTCTTTTAAGGCTATCTCATCCTCCACAGCATCACGGAATCTAGATTGTTTTTCCGTTGCCCCAGGTTCTTCTGCATCTAATAGAATGACATTCTTTCCATGGGAGACTGCAGGCTGGGATTTATCGTTGGACCCAAACGAGTTAGGTTCAAAAGAAGAGCCGAAACCACCTCCCTGCAACAGAGTTGCAGCAGATGTAATCTCAGTGGGATCTCCGCAACTAGGCTCTACCTCCTTAACAACAAAACCATCCTGTCTTTGGTTTTGAACCAAAGTAGGTTCATCATCCTTCTTGGTGGCAATAGGCTTGTGATCATCGGGATTCTCGGAAGGGAGCACATGCACATCAGGTTTCTTCTGTTCCTTTGTCTCAAAACCAGTAGCAATAAGGGTAATCTTAACCTTGTCACCAAGTGTTTCATCAAAGCCGGTGCCCCAAATTACATTCGTGTCCTCGCTACCAGTCTTATCGGTTATGTAACCAGTGACCACTCCCATCTCATCCATTGTAATCTCATGCTCGGGGCTGTAGGAAAAATATAGCAGAACATTCTTTGCTCCAGCAATATCGTTGTCGTTTAACAGTACCGAAGTAGTGGCCTGTTCAACTGCCTGCAGAGCACGGTTCTCTCCTTCTCCTTCGCCAATACCCATAAGGGCCGTCCCGCTATTCTCCATTACGGTGTTCACATCGCGAAAGTCGATATTGACGCAAGCATTGAGTGTAATGATTTCGGCAATGCTCTTGACCGCAGTAAGCAACACGTCATTGGCCATGGAAAAAGCATCGGACATAACAAGATTGCCGTAAGAACGCAACTTTTCGTTATTGATAACCAAAATGGAATCAACATATTTGCGCAACTCTTCAACCCCCTCATTGGCCTGTTGGATTCGACGGTTGCCTTCAAACAAGAAAGGAGTGGTAACCACTGCAACAACCAATATCTGACTAGAATCGTCATCGTCCTCAACCTCAAGCTTAATCTCTTTGGCATACTTGGCAATCACAGGGGCTGCGCCAGTGCCTGTGCCTCCACCCATACCGGCAGTGATAAAAATCATTTTGGTATTGTGCTCAAAAAGTTCCTTTATCTCCTTCTCTTTTTCCTCTGCAGCTTTGCGGGCACGGGCAGGACGCCCCCCTACCCCCAAACCTTCGTGGCCCAAAGCCAATTGATTTGGTACAGGACTGCCGTTAAGGGCCTTCATATCGGTATTGGTGACGATAAAATCAACACCAGTAATACCTTTGCGGAACATATGGTTGACAGCATTGTTTCCACCACCGCCAACACCAATGACTTTGATGTAGGATGACTGATTCAAGGGGGAATCAAAATCAAAAATTTGTGTGTCGCCCATAGGTATTTATCTTATTAAATTACTGATAATTATATATTTATGAAATAAACTCAAAATATTTTGAATGTGTAAAATTACAATTTTATTCACAACATCTGGCAGTTTGCGGTAAGTGTTTACTAACAATTTATGAACAGTCCGGACGGTTATTCTCCCAAATCAGGGTCCGTAAACATCCTGGTGAGCCAATTTCTAATGGATTCGGCAAAACCCTTTCCATTTGAAGCTTTGTCGGTTTTCTCCTTCTTCCGGTTATGATGCCTCGGGGCTTCTTCCGGTTGCTTCTCCTCTTCAGGTACAGCAACAGTTTCCTCCTCAGGAACCACCTCTTCCGCGACTTCTTTCCCCACATCATCACGATGTTTCTTTTCCGCCTCAAGCAAGCCGTAAATAACCAATCCTATACCAGTGGCATACATCGGATGAGCCAGATCCTCAAAGGTTACACTACCTTGTTGGTCGAGATGCTCATCGGGTGTTCCAATCCGAGCATCGATGCCAATTGTCACTTCGGCAAATTCCTTGATATTCTTCAATCGGGCTCCACCACCCGTAAGCACCACTCCTGCAATCAATTGATGTTCATAACCAGATAGTTGTATTTCGTATTGCACCTGCTCTAAGAGGATTTGCATACGGTCCTTGATAATGCCGGCCAGAGTCTTTACACTAATCTCTCGGGGCGGTTGATTGCGGATGCCTGGAATGGCAACGATATCGTCTTGATTGACCAAACTCGGCACACATGAGCCAAACTTAGTCTTTAGACTTTCAGCTTGATGTTTAAGAATTTTGCAGTTCGTGCGGATATCGCTAGTAATAGCATTGCCTGCCAAAGGAAGAACCGAAGTATGACGGATAATACCATCCTGAAAGATGGCTATATCAGTAGTGCCACCACCAATGTCCACCAAAGCCACACCGGCATTCTTGTCACGATCGTCAAGCACAGCATAAGCCGAAGCTATGGGTTCAAGCACCACACCCTTTATTTTCAAGCCAGCCCCTTCCACAGCCTCACGGATATTGCGAACATTGGCTGCATTGCCGGTAACAATATGAAAATTGGCCATCAAGCATTTGCCTGCCACACCCACTGGATTGATTTCCGGATCAAGCTTGTCGTTGTCGACAATAAAACTTTGAGGAAAGACGTGGATAATCTCCTCTCCTGGCTCTAGCATCACACGGTATTGATCCTCAATAAGCTGTTCTACATCAGACTCCTCAATCTGGCGATGGTCTTGGGGAATCATAGTGCTACCCGTGTTGGAAAGACTCTTGATATGTTGCCCCGCTATGCCTACATACACCTCTTCAACATCATATTTTGCCATTTCCGACGCCTCAGAAACTGCGCGACGTATGGATACAGATGTGTCACGAATATTGCGAACCACGCCACGTTCCACGCCCACAGAATCGGTCTTACCGAAACCTAAAATACGAATTTTACCATTTTGTGAGCGGTCGCCAATAAAACAAGCAATTTTGGTTGTTCCGATATCAAGTCCTACGATGTATTTATTCATGATGTATTGTGTTTAGTTATTATTCCTTTTTGTACAAACCACTTGACCGTTATACTTAACACTGACCATTTTGTATGTCTCCCAACCAGCTTTGGGCAGTCCACGGACATACAATGCCTTCAGATTATTGAACTTCTCTTCCAGATTCTCTACCGTACCTACTTGCACCACATGGTTACCTAGCTTGGGGGTAACGAAAAGGTCGCCCGCATCATCACGATAAATCTGGTCGAAGAGTGGCGCTATATCGGGATGTCGGTCAAAGAAACTGGCCAACATCCACACCTCATTCAGCCCCTTGCCTTTCCCTGGAATGTTTCCGCTAGCAACAATCACGTCACAAGAACCGATACAACTAACGGGAACGCGATAACCCTTATCATCGAGGTAATATTCCTTTCCCCCAGCACATACTCGCACAATGGGCCTACGCTGCACAGCAAACACCACAACCGAGCCACCGATAGATATTCCTGCCTCGCAGTCTCGCAGATAAGGCGACTCGTCAGCGACCCTCTCCACTGCCCCAAGATCTACCTCACTAAGCATTTGAGAAAACAGAAAAGGCAATTCCTTTTTCACCAACTCCGCCACCTGGAAATCAGTCACCAAGGTATCGGCGCCGCAGTAGTCAATATCCACGCGCACATCACGCACCCGCGACCGACAACGCCAAATATTAGCCGCCAACACTAGTATTGCCAGTAAGACAACGAGTAGGATAGATTTTATCTTGGCTCTCTTTTTCATTATCAGCTGTTTCGTTTTATAGGCACTATGCGTCCTTGGCCAGCACTGCCTCCAAACGTGGGACCAACCGGTCTATATCACCAGCACCCATTGTCACCACCACATCTGGAAAGAGTGCCGGCACCAGTTCCAACACTTGCTCAGCAGAGCAGAGATACTTGGAAAGACCTTTAACCTTGTGCAACACCATGCTAGAGGAAACACCAGGGATACGTTGCTCACGGGCAGGGTAAATAGGCATCATTATCAGTTCATCGGCTGAGGAAAGCACCTGAGCAAACTCATCGGCAAAGTCCCGCGTGCGGGAATAGAGATGGGGTTGGAAAACAACCACCACACGCTTGCCCGGATAGAGATAGCGAACACTCTCCAAACAAGCGGCAATCTCCTGTGGATGATGGGCATAGTCATCAATCATCACCAAATTCTTAGTCTTGATACGATAATCAAAACGACGGCGCACACCCCTGTAAGTACCCAAGCCCTCCCGCACTTGCCTGTCGCTCACGCCCAAACTCAGCACCGCGGCCGAAGCGGCGACAGCGTTCTCTACGGAATACAGCGCCGTATTGGGCAGTTCCAAATCATAAATCACCCCTTGTGGAGTACGTAAGTCAAAGTAAATGTTGCCATTATAGTTTCTCACATTCTGCGAGTAATAGTCTGCATCAAGCCCGCGGGCCGTATAGGAACGAATGATAGCCTCCACATTGTCAAGATGCACCCCATGGTGATTCTGATCGTGGGCACCCTCCTCACACATGGAAATACCCTCTTTGAGAATCAGCGTCCCTCCAGGTTCGGTCTGCGAAGCAAATTGACGGAAAGCCTCCAACAGGTTCTCGTGGGTGCCATAGATATCCAGATGGTCTGGGTCGGTGGCTGTAATCACCGAGCAAAACGGGTGCAACTGAAGGAAAGACCGGTCATATTCATCGGCCTCCACCACCACATAGTCACTTCTGTTGTCAACAACCACATTGGAGTCAAAATTTTTGGCAATACCTCCCAAAAAGGCACTGCAACCAAGATCGGTCCGACTGAGGATATGGGCTATCATGCTCGAGGTAGAGGTCTTGCCGTGTGAGCCTGCCACAGCAATGCATCTCTTGCCACGAGTAAGCTCGCCTAGCACCTGCGAACGTTTCTTCATGGGAACGCCTCTTTGCAAAAGATATTGGAATTCGGCAGTCTCTTGGGGAACGGCCGGGGTATAGACCACCAAGTCTATATCCGCAGGAATTTGATTCGGGTCATCATCATAGTGAACCGCAATGCCTTCCCGCACCAGTTGACGTGTCAACGGGGACTCCGTGCGGTCGTATCCGCTGACCTTGTCTCCGCGTTGGCAGAAGAACCGCGCAATGGCACTCATTCCAATGCCGCCTATGCCAAGAAAATAGTAGTTCATCTCTTTATTTCTTTAACAATCTGTCGATTTGGTCAACAATCTTATCAGCTGCCTTGGGCGAAGCCATCGACCGAATAGCCCGACTCATCCGCTCACACCTAGCCTTGTCGCCTATCAGTTGCAACGCCTTGGCTAGCCCCTCACCCCCGCATTCGGCATCCTTTACCATCAGCGCAGCACCTTTATCAACCAAGGCCATGGCATTCTTGGTCTGATGGTCCTCTGCCACATTGGGGGAAGGAACCAATATAACCGGCTTCCCCACCAAGCTCAGCTCCGATATAGCAATGGCTCCAGCACGCGAAATAACCACATCGGCGGCAGCATAGGCCATATCCATCCGGTTGATGAACCGGTGCACCTTTACCCACTGCTCCAACCCCGCCTTCCTAACGGCCTCGGCAGACTCTTCGTACATCCACTTGCCCGTCTGCCAAATAATCTGAATGCCGTTGTTTTTAAAAAACTGCAAATTGTCCAAAACCATTCGATTGATGCTTCTCGCTCCCAAGCTACCACCTACCGAAAGCATCACCGGCTTGTCTGACACAACACCAAAATGGGCGCAACCCTCTTCCTTGGTGCAACACATCTGCTCTATATCAGCGCGAACAGGGTTACCGGTATAGACAATTTTTTCCTTGGGGAAGAAACGGTCCATGCCTTCGTAGGCAACGCAGATAACATCTGCAGACTTGGCTAACGTTCTGTTGGTAAGGCCTGCATACGAGTTCTGTTCCTGAATCAGCGTAGGGTAGCCCATGCGAGAGGCTTCCTTAAGGGTAGGTTCGCTAGCAAAGCCGCCCACACCCACCACAATGTCCGGATCAAAGTCGCGTATGATACTTCGTACCATGCATCGACTACGAACCACCTTGAGAGGCAATTGCAAGTTCCTAATAATGTTGGCGATCGTCAGCTTGCGTTGCAGGCCAGCAATAGGTAGCCCTTTAATCTCATAACCTGCCGCCGGGACCTTCTCCATCTCCATACGCCCCTCTGCTCCCACAAAGAGTATCTGTGCGCTGGCATGCCGAGCCCTAATTGCATTGGCTATTGCCACTGCTGGGAAGATATGTCCTCCACTGCCTCCTCCACTGATAATTGCTTTCATGTCTTATTGTTTTTTTTAATTCAAAGAATCGTACGCTGATTGCGCAACAGCCTCATCAGAAGCCGTTCCGCATCCTGCCTGTTGTTGCGCCAAAAGGCGCTGCTTTTTGTTGTCAATGGCCACCGACTGTATCACCGCCACACCCATAGCCAAAAAAACATAGGACGTACCTCCATAACTTATAAACGGCAACGTTTGCCCTGTAACCGGCAACACCCCCACCGCAACCGACATATTGATAAAGGCCTGCAGAAAAATCACCGTTCCAATGCCAGCCACACTAAGGCTACCAAAAAGTCCGTTGCAGGCATTGGCTATGCGGATGCAACGAAAATAAAAGAGTACATAGAGCAAGAAGATGACAATGCCACCAAGCAAACCCTTCTCCTCCATGATAATGGCATATATAAAATCGTTATGAGCCTGTGTCATCAGGCGGCCATGAATCGTAGTGCCAATGCCGGTACCGGTAAATCCACCACGCGCCACTGCCATACGGGCCATGTTCTCTTGGTTCAGTTCATCGGGGTTGGGGTTTAGCCAAGCTTGCAACCGATGCCCCCAAGTGGAGGACCTGAATAGGTCCATCCTGTCGCCATAAAAGTAGATGACTGCAAAGGCTATCGCGCCCAAGGCTACAAGCACCAAAAATACGCGCCACCACAGGCTACGGTTCACCCCGCCAAAGAAAAGTAGAATGTAGCCAGCTACAAATATAAGCAATGCCGTTGAAAGGTTCTCCCCTACCACAAAAATGCAAACCAATGCTATCGCAAGCAAAAGAGACCAAAAGGTTCCCTTTTCGTCTAGCTTGTCGCGATTGCGAGCAATCTGGCGGGCCAAAAATACCATCAGCACTATCTTGGCAAGCTCCGATGGTTGAAAGGACGGCATACCGGGAATCTTAATCCAGCGAGTATGCATAATTGCCACCAGTGCCAGTAATGCTATGGAAACGATGTACCCAAAAAGCGATAAATTGGAAAAACTACGGTAATTGAGGCGGGAAAGCAGTATAACGAAAATAAAACTAGCCACCACAATCCCCAGATGTTTGAAAAACATCAACCTAGGTGTAGTGTGATAGTCGGTAATGGCGGAATAGCCTATTGTGCTATAGACCGCCACCAACGAGATGACACCCATAAAGATGAATATCACCCACAGGGCTTTATCACCGGCCAGAATATTCAGTTTACGCTTCATTATAGTTCATTGACCTCATGACGGAAGATACGCCCAGCAGTTTCGTCGGAGAATCCGTTGCGCGTGGCCGGCGAAAAAAGTACCTTGGCATTCTCAAGCATGCTGTAGCAGGCACAATGCACGGCAGCACCAATGCTCTCCACATCGCGAATGTCCGAAACCACGTCCTTGAAAGCATCATGCAGATGTTGGTTGTCGCTACCCACGCAAATGAGCATGCGCACCTTGCGCAGAACCATAGGACGCAACCTCGAGTAGTCGGTTTCATTGTCGCCGCCAAAGGCAATCCAAACAATACTGCCCTCGGTATTCTCCAAGGCATACCAAGTGGCATTGACGCTACGTCCTGCGGCATCGTTGATAAATTCCTTGCCGTGGATACGCGCCACGTATTCCATACGATAGGCCGTTTCTTCCAAACGGGTGAAGCAGCTACGCAGAGCCTTGTCGCGCATTTGGCGCAGTTTGGATGCGTCTACGGCTGCTAAGCCGTCATGAACACGATCGCGGCCCAAGTTTGTCAATAGTTCTATACTCATTGTCAATCAGTGTATTTTACAGTTTGTATTGTATGTGCTCCGAATAATGTTTCTGGCAGGATGCGCGCCTGTTTGTGTTTGCCCGCTACGGCGTGCGCCTCGGCAGGCAATGTGCGGAGCTTGTGTTTATCTAAGTTTGAGTGTCACGATGCTTACGATGGCTAGCAGGATGCCAATGATGGCAAACCTCTGCACAATCTTGGGCTCGGGAATACCTTTTTTCTGATAGTGGTGATGAATTGGCGTCATAAGAAAAGGACGTTTCTCCACAGGCACGGGCTCCCCAGCGGGAAGTTTGTGTCTGCGACGGTAGCGCTTGCACCCCCACGTCTGCCAGATGACCGAAAAATCCTCCACCACATAGATTCCACAAAGGACCGGGAGCAACAATTCCTTGCGGATTAGGAGGGCAAACACCGCAATGATACCCCCCAACGCCAAAGAACCAGTATCACCCATAAACACCTCCGCGGGGAAGGTATTGAACCACAGAAAACCTAACGTTGCCCCCACAAAGGCTGTGATAAAGACCGTAAGCTCGCCAATATTTGTCAAATAGACAATATTCAGATAGTTGGCCATGATAATATTGCCCGATAGCCATGCCAAAATGGCCAAAACACCGCCCACAATGCCTGCTGTGCTAGTAGCCAGTCCGTCGATGCCATCGGTGAGGTTGGCAGCATTGGAAACTGCCGTAACCACAAAGATGGCCACAAGAACATAGACCACCCACACATAGTTCTGGGTCCAGTCTCCCATCCAGCCAATCAGCCATGCGTAGTCGAACTCATTGCCTTTAACAAAGGGAATGGTGGTTTTGGTGGACGCAATGGCGGGATGGAACGAGAGCAACAACCCTACACCCAACCCAAGCGTCACTTGACCAAAAACCTTGAACTTGCCAGGGAGACCCTGTTTGTCTTTTTTGAAGACTTTGATATAATCGTCAACAAATCCAATCATTCCCAACCACACAGTAGTAACCAACATAACAATCACATAAATATTGTCGAGTTTGGCAAACAACAAGGTGGGAATGATGATGGCAGAAAGAATCAGCAACCCACCCATTGTGGGCGTACCTTCCTTCTCCTTCTGCCCTTGCAAACCAAGGTTGCGCACAGTCTCACCTATCGACTTACGGCGGATAAAACGGATAAATCGTCTACCAAATACCAGCATAATCAGCAACGATGTAATTGCCGACATAGCTGCCCGGAACGAGATGTATTGGAACACCCCCGCGCCTGGGAAGTCACACGCCCTATCCAACCAATCAAAAAGGTAGTATAACATATTTTATTTTCTATTTTTGCAGTTTCAAAAACCCATACGCCCCGTTAATTCCTCTACTTTACTTTATCAACCCTATTTTCACTCAACCCCCAACAGCCTCTCCAATTCCTCCACATCGTCAAAATGATGTTTAACACCACCTATGTCCTGGTATTTCTCGTGGCCCTTCCCTGCCACTAGAATGATGTCGCCCTCGCGGGCCATCATTACGGCAGTCTTGATAGCGGAACGGCGGTCTGCAATACGCACCACCAGCCCCTTTTCGTTGTTACTCAGCCCCGACTCCATGTCATCCAATATCTTTTCCGGATCCTCGGAGCGGGGGTTGTCGGAGGTAAGTATCAAGCGGTCGCTCATCTTAAGGGCTATCCGCGCCATTTCCGGGCGCTTGGTAGTGTCTCTGTCGCCGCCGCACCCTACTACAGTAAAGAGCATCTGGCTAGGCCGCCGAATATCGTTGATTGTGGAGAGAACATTCTCGAGCGCATCTGGGGTATGGGCATAATCGACAATAGCCACCAAGCCCTTGCCCGAAACATATTGAAACCTGCCGGCGGCGGCCGAAAGGGTGCTCAGCAAGCGCAACGCCTCGGCAGGGGCAACCCCTAGCAAAACGGCAACTCCATAGATGGCAGTAAGGTTATAGGCATTAAAGCGGCCCACCAAACGAGTGTACACTTCCTGCCCGTTTATTTCCATTTGCAAACCCTGGAAGGTATCTTCCACAATCTTGCAAGTGAAGTCGGCAGACTTCAGCAGGCTGTACGTCTTTACTGCGGCTTTGGTGTTTTGCACCATCACCATTCCATTGCGGTCGTCAATATTGGTCAGCGCAAAAGCCTTAGCTGGGAGATTATCGAAAAACATCTTCTTGGCTGCGATATAGTTGGCCATTGTCTTGTGAAAGTCCAAATGGTCATGTGTGATATTGCTGAGGATGCCTCCGGCAAACGTAAGGCCGGCTATGCGGTTCTGCACCACCGCGTGGCTACTCACCTCCATAAAGGCGTATTGGCAACCGGCATCCACCATCTGGCGCAAAAGGCTGTTCAACTCAATGGCATCGGGAGTGGTATGGTTGGCTGGTATCTCCTGCTCGTCAATTTTATTGACAATGGTGGAAATCAAGCCTGCATGACATCCGTGCTCGCGAAACAAACGGTGAAGCAGAGTCACCGTGGTAGTTTTGCCGTTAGTTCCAGTTATGCCCACTAGTTTCAACCGTCGCGAAGGGTGACCATAGTAATTATCCGCCATGATTCCCAATGCCTCATCGCTATTCTCTACCACCACATAGGCAACGCCTTGCTGTGGATTTTCGGGCATCCGTTGGCAGACAACAGCCACAGCGCCAGCCTTGACGGTAGCATCAATATAAGCGTGGCCGTCGGTTTTGGTACCCACTTGTGCCACAAAGCAACTGCCCTTGACCACCCTGCGCGAGTCGAAACAAATCTCCCCCACTTCGGGGTCAAGGGTCACCGGCATCACCGGATAAAGACCTGCTATTATATTTGATAACTTCATATAATGTATTGTCACGGTTTAAGTTCTAGCATTACAGTCGTTCCTTTCTTCACTCGGGTGCGGGCCTCGGGGCGTTGGCTTGCTACCTTGCCCTGCCCGCTGAAACGTACCTTCATCCCCATACTGCGTAGCAGTTTGATGGCATCACGGATAGTCATGCCGGAGCAATCCGGCATCACACCTACGGGCACGGTGTAATGTTTGTAACACTCCTGTCCATTGTCATAAATCGCCCATCCAGTGAATGGATGCACTGTGTCTGCAACGCTGAACGGAATCCCCAACAGGCGGTATGTTTCGGCTAGCTGTTTCTCGTTGCCTTTGGCCATCACCGGGTGTGCCACACGCCCCGAATCCTGCAAGCGCACACTGCCTAGCTCGCTGTCGAAAGCCATCACGCAGTCGGTTATCTGCTTAAACACCGGAGCGGCAGCATAACGACCGGAAATGCTGGTCTGCTCCACTAGCACCAAGCAAGTGTAACGGGGATTGTCGGCGGGGAAGAATCCCACAAAGGAGGAGTTCTTGATACTACGGTTGCCAATATTTTCGGTTGTACCCGTCTTGCCGCCTATGCTGTAGGCCGGGTTGTAGATGATATTGCCCGTGCCGTGCTCCACCACGCCCACCAGCATCTGACGCAATTGCTTGGCGGTTTCCTCGCTACAGATGTGCTCATTCAGCACCACAGGCTCGATTTCCGACTGGCGGCGACCGTCCAGTATCTGACGGCAGAAAAGTGGCTTCATCATACGGCCTCCGTTGGCTATAGCGTTATAAAAGGTAATTATCTGCAGCGGAGTTACTGTGGCAGAATAACCGTAGCTGAGATTCAGAAAGTCGCGGTCGGAATTAAGTTCCACAACTCCAGTGTTGGTCTCATTCACACTCAAGTCGGGGTGCATCTTGCCAAAGGGGAAAATCTCCTGTATGCCTTTTTTCAAGTCTTTGCGACGGTTGCGGTAATACTCCCACGCCAATTCGCACATACCCACATTCGACGACTTGGCCAATACCCCAGCCAAATTGGTCGTATCGGTGGCATAGCCATGACCATCGCTGATTTCACCGCTACTGGAGCTATAGCGCTTGATGCCGCCAGCACGTACGCGCTTGGTTGTGTCAAGCGCTATCTTCTTGTCGTTGAGCATAGCCGTCATTACCACCGTCTTGAAAGTGGAACCCGGCTCGTAATGGTCGCTCACAGCCACATTGCTCCAAAGGTTCTCGGAAAGTTTTCCGCTGCTGTCGCGGGTGAGGCTACTGCAAGCCAACACATAACCTGTCGACACTTCCATAAGGATGGCGCAACCTCGAAGCCCGCCGTATTGGTTCATCGACTTGCGCAAAGCGTCCTCCGCTATGTCCTGATAGCGGGTATCGAGAGTGGAGATAATGCTTTTGCCGTCCACACGGCGTTGCTTCAAGGTAGAGTCCATGTCGGGGACATACTCCCCCACCTCCTCTTCTGGCAACCAAGTGCTACGTGTAAGGCGACGACATTTGTAAATCCCGTCACGCCCGCGCAACACCGAGTCGTAGCAACCCTCCAAACCGGTATATCCCTCCTTTCGCGCAGTCTTGAAGTGCAACCCTATCGTATTCTCTCCAAGGTTGCCGTAGATGTGAGCCCGCACATATCCCGCCACGCTGCCATCGGCAGTTTTGGTCACCACGCAACGGCTCCAACCATCCAAATTGCGGATGGCAGCCCACTGCGAGTAAGGCACGCGGCGCTCCACATAAAGGCAGCGGCTGGGCCTCGGTTTTAGGTACTCTTTCATGATACGGTCGCGGTAATAGCCCTCCGACTTGCTGGGGAACTGCTCGTGCAGTATCTTGCACACCGTGCCAAGGTTGGCACGGAAAGCCGAATCGTTGGTAATGCAACTTTCCATCACCACCTCGCCGTTCTTTACCACGATGGCTCCTCGGCTGTCCTTTTTGGGCCATCTGCCCAAGTCCAGGCAAAGGTCACACACCGGCACGGTAGTAGCCAACACCTTGCCATCGGAAGAGAAGATTGTACCCCGACGCGCTGGCTCGATGCGCTCGGTGACCTCGCGCCGTTGGGCCCTTTTGCGCCAGTCATCACCCTCCGCCACTTGGGTCTTGAGGGTGGATAAAAGCATCGCCACTCCGCCTCCTACCGACAGCAGCAACCACAGCACAAGCATCTTGACAAATAAACCCTTGTTATGTTGTTTCTCTTCCAATGTAATTTTTTTTCTGTTTTTCAATAAGTCGGCTCACCCCCACAGGTTTCCTCCCACAGCCGAAAGAAAATACCCTCACCTATATCTCAAATGGCGGGCCGGCAGTAATGCCCACCCCCGTAGAGTCCAACATCTCGGCTATTCGGGAAATCTTGACGGCTTCCTGATAGCGTTTTTGCAGTTCGATACGGCTCTCACGCAAAAAATCAATGCGGTCTTGGGCCTCTATCTTGGCCTTGGTCAAGTCCTCCACCCGATAGCGGTTGTATACCAACAGTAGCGCAAAAACGCAAATCAACAGTATCAACCATTTTTGGCGCAACACAAATTTGCTCTGCAACACTTCGCCGCCAAAGAAACTCAACACCCAATTGCGCTTTTTTTTCGCTTTGGGCTGTTGGTCAGTCTGCTGAGGTTGCTGTGCTGTGCTATGTCCGTCCATCGGTATTCTCTCTAGTGGTTATAATTTCTCCGCTATGCGCAGTTTGGCACTACGCGAGCGGCTGTTTTGCTGTAGCTCCGCCTCACCGGCAGTAATAGGTTTCCGCCTCACCGGATTTAGGGGCACTATCGGGTTGCCGTAGAAATCCTTCTGCAGATTTCCCTCGAAATTGCCAGTTCTGAAAAAATTCTTCACCAAGCGATCCTCCAGCGAATGGTACGACATCACCACCAACCTTCCGCCCGGCTTTAGAATCTCCACCGCCTGCTGCAACATAGCCTGCAAAGCCTCCAACTCACCGTTAACCTCAATCCTCAATGCCTGAAAAAGCATGGCCAAATATTTGTTTTCCATTCCCTTGGGCAGATGCCGACTCACTGCCTGACGCAACTCGAAAGTGGTCTCAATAGCCTTATCGGCACGAGCCCTGCATATTGCCTTGGCCATCGGGCCGGCATTGGGCAATTCCCCATAAAGGCGCAACAGACGGGCGAGTTCCTGTTCATCGGCACTGTTGACCAACTCTTTGGCAGTGAGTTCCTGACGGCGGTCCATCCTCAGATCCAGCTCTCCGTCAAAGCGGGTGGAGAACCCACGGTCCGCCACATCGAATTGATGCGACGAAACTCCCAAATCGGCTAGCAAACCGTCAATCTCCCGCACGGCATGCAGTCGCAAATAGCTCTTGAGGTAACGGAAATTTTCGTGAATCAGCACAAAACGGCTGTCCTCCAAAGCATTCGCCAAGGCATCCTCATCCTGGTCGAATCCTATCAGACGGCCCTCCGGACCCAATCGGTCCATTATGGCACGCGAGTGCCCGCCACCTCCGAAAGTGGCGTCCACATAAGTCCCCTCAGGACGAATGTTCAAACCCTCGATGCATTCATTCAGCATCACCGGCAAATGGTAGTTCATGCAACTCCCCCAGTCTTTGGTCAACTATCGACGCCAAGTCGGCAATTTCATCGTTCATCTTGTCGTAGGCACTACGTTCCCAGATTTCGATGCACTTGCCGGTACTCTGCAACACTATCTCCTTGGCCTCCCCCAAAACCGACTTGCGCTCGGGGGGCACCATCAGGCGATCGTTGCTGTCTAGCTCAACGATGTTGGCCCGAGTCAGCTGACGCATAATCTGTCGGTCTCTAATGTTGAAGTCGTTTAACTTTTTGCTCAACATCTGCACTTCTATCTGAAAACTGTCGTATGTCCACAACTCCAAACACTCGGCAGTGAACCCTTGACGGATTACAAAACGCGAATCCGAAGTCTCCAACTGCTTTTTGAAAGCAATCGGGAACTTGAATCGACCGTTCGAATCTATCTTACAGTATTCAGTACCAAGTATTAAGGACATTTTTATATATTATCGTTCAGACTGTAAAGGTACAACTATTTTTCCAATAATTGCCATTTTCTACCAAAAAAAGTTATTTACTCCCATTTCTTCTCATCCAAGTATACGCAAAAAACCACAAAAAGTTTCACCGCGGCAGATTTTTTCTAGCACAGGGCGCCACCTCTGCAATCCCTAGGTAGGTGCATGCCGAGGCTCTGCAATGGCAGTGGAAGAAACATCGGTAACATATGGGTGCGTCAAGGGAAACCTCGTCTTTTTGTTTACCTTTTGTTTACATTTCTTTTACATTTCTTTTACCTTTTGTTTAGGTTAGGTAAATAAAGAGTAAATAAAGAGTAAAAGAAAGGTAAACAAAAGGTAAACAAAAAGACGAGCCTACCTATACCCCACCCTCTCCCTACCTATACCCCACCTGCGCCCTACCGATAGCCGCGGAGTTGGATTGAGGGTCGGATGCGTTGGTAGCGGGCAACGCCCCCCCCACGAGAAAGGACTTTTTACAGGAACATCCTCCCCCCTCTGGGAAGGGCTCTTGTGGGGGAGGACCTTCCTTTTGCGGGGATGGTCTTTTGCCAAAAATACAGAAATAGCTTTTACTGGGGGATGGTTTTTGCCGAGGAAGTTTCCCCCAATAATACCTGAAAATGAATTTTTTCGACACCGAATTGTTGATAACCGCAGCCGAAATCCACAATCGAAAGTTAACAAACCTTCCTCGTTCCTACCCTTCCATTTCTCGACCAAAAACATCTCTAGTGCTCAACCGAAAGCACTCCTTTTCTCAACCAAAAGCACTCCTTCACCCAACCAAAACATCTCTAGCGCTCAATCAAAAACCATTCATTCCTCAACAGGAAACCCTCTTTTGCCCAACCAAAAACCTTCTATCACCCAACCCAAAACATCTCTATCACCCAACCCAAAGCCCCTCTATCGCCTAGGCGAAAGAGGAAAAATTCTGTAATTGGAAAAAAAGTTGTACCTTTGCACCCGCAAAAAAAGTATTTTAAGGATAAAAACATATTAATAGTAGCATGAAAAGATTCATACTTTCTCTGACGCTGGCCCTTTCGATTCTGGCCCCCGTAGCCAGCCGTGCCGACGAAGGCATGTGGCTTCTTTCGCTTATCGGCAAGAACTATGCCGACATGCAGAAAGCCGGCCTGAAACTCTCCCCCGACGACATCTACAGTATCAACCAAAACTGCATCAAGGACGCCGTTGTGGGCTTGGGCAATGAGAGCTACCCATTCAGCCACTTCTGCACGGGCGAAATCATCAGCAGCAAGGGTCTGATGACCACCAACTACCACTGCGGATACGGTCAGTTGCAGGAGCACTCCACCGTGGGTCACGACTACCTGCGCGATGGCTTTTGGGCTTACAACATGGCGCAGGAGCTTCCCTGTCCGGGCTTGACCGCCTCGGTGCTTGTGCGCATGGAAGACGTCACCTCCCGCGTGCTTGAATGCCTTAGCGACGACATGAGCGAGGCCGACCGAGCCAAGGCCGTGCGCAATGTGGGCGTGCGCATCATCAACGAGGCCGTTGGCGAGAGCGACGAATACGATGGCATCATCCAGTCGATGTTTGAGGGCAACCAATATTTTCTTTTCATCTACACCATCTACAAAGATGTCCGCCTTGTAGGTGCGCCCCCGTCCGCTATGGGCAAGTTCGGCGGCGACACCGACAACTGGTCTTGGCCTCGGCACACCTGCGATTTTTCCATGTTCCGCATCTACACCTCTCCCAATGGCAAACCCGCCGGTTATGCCAAGGAGAATATCCCTCTCAAGCCCAAGCACCACCTCCCGGTCAGTGCCCGTCAAGTCAAAGCCGGCGACTATGCCATGACGCTAGGCTTCCCCGGCTCCACCGACCGCTTCCTCACCTCTTACGGCCTCGAGCAGACCATGCAGGTGGACAACCCCATCCGCTACAACATCCGCACCGTCAAGATTGGTATCCTACGCCAGATGATGAACGACGACCAAGCCATCCGCATCAAATACGCCTCCAAATATGCCAATTGCTCCAACTACTGGAAATACAGCATCGAGCAGAACAACGCCCTTTACACGCTCAACACCATGCAGGTAAAGAAGGACATCGAGCAGGAATACTACGATTGGGCCCTTGACAAGGACCCCAAATACCGCAAGGCACTTGGCCTGTTGAAGAGCAGTTATGCCGAGGGCCGCGACATTCAAAAGGCCACTCTCTACATCGAAGAGGGCTTGCTTGAAGGGCCCGAAATGCTCTACCAAGCCGTTCTTTTTGGCAACAGCATCAAGGACATGCTTGCCGAGGAGAACCCCGAGCAACGGGACGCCAAGCTAGCTGCGCTCAAAAAGGATGCCGCCAAGTTCTATAAGGACTACGACGAGAATGTTGAGAAAGCTGTTATGGCTGCCATGATGGAATACACCTATCAGCACATCGACATCAAATACACCCCCGACTGCCTCAAGACAGCCGACCGCCGCTATAAAGGCGACTTTGTGGCGCTAGTCAACCACATTTTCGACCAGTCGTTTATGGCCAACGAGGAGTCCTTTGATCAATTTCTCAAAAACCCCAGCCTAAAGGTTCTTGAGCGCGACGAGATGTACAAATACGGTACCGAGATCCTTGCCAAGGACCGCGAGATCTACCAAATGTTGCCTGCCGACAGCCAATACAACATGCGCAAAGGCAAACGCGACTTTGTGGACGGCCTGCTGCGAATCAACTCCGGCCGCAAGCTTGTCTACCCCGATGCCAACAGCACCCTGCGCCTCTCCTATGGCAATGTTAAGGAATACGACCCCCGCGACGGCGTTACCTACCACTACTACACTACCCTAGACGGCGTGATGCAGAAGGAGGACACTAGTAGCACCGAATTCCTCGTGCCCGACCGGCTCAAGGAGCTCTACAATGCCCGTGATTTCGGCTCCTACACCAATGCCGAAGGCAAGTTGCCTACCTGCTTTATCACCAATAACGACATCACCGGCGGCAACAGCGGGTCCCCCGTCCTTGATGCCTACGGCAACCTCATTGGCTTGGCTTTTGACGGCAACGGCGAGTCCATGTCGGGCGACATCGACTTTGAGCAAAATCTGCAGCGTTGCATCTGCCTCGACACCCGCTACATGCTCTTTGTCATCGACAAATTTGCCAACGCCCAGAACCTAATTTCGGAGTTGGACATCGTGAGATAACCCCCCACACACAGAAAAAATACGCCAAAACGCCCCATGAAACCTATCGCGCCGTGGGGCGTTCTTGCATCCGGCTTTCACTTGAATCCGTATAAAAGAACAATGACAAAGAAAGTATTCGTTTCGGGCTGCTACGACTTGCTGCACAGCGGGCACGTGGAGTTTTTTAGGGAGGCGGCACAGTACGGCGAGCTGTATGTGGGCATCGGGTCGGACGCCACTATCCTGGACTACAAACACCACAAGCCAGTCTACTCGGAGCAGGAACGGCTGTTTATGGTAAAGAGCATCCGCTATGTAAAGGATGCTTTTATCAATAGCGGGCACGGCATTATGGACTTCATCCCCACCGTAGAAGTCCTCAAACCGGACATCCTAGTGGTGAATGAGGACGGCAGCAACGACGAAAAACAGAGGTTCTGCGCAACGCACGGAATAACGTACATTGTGCTGCAGCGCAAGCCATTGGAGGGGTTGCAGGCACGGTCGAGCACGGACCTGAAGAAGAGCCGCTCCGCCATCCCTACCCGGCTGGACTTGGCAGGAACCTGGATTGACCAACCCTACGTGAGCTGCCATGCCCCAGGGTGGGCCATCACCATTTCGCTGGAGCCGAACTTTGAGATTAGGGAACGTTGCGGCCTGAGCACATCCACACGCAACGTAATCAAAAGCATCTGGCCCTATCAGTTGCCCAACATGGACCCCGAAACGCTAGCGCGACTGGTGTTCTGTTTCGAGAACCATCCCGAGCGGGAAGACGGCATTGTTAGCGGGGCGCAGGACGCTATTGGCATCTGCATGCCCGGTTTGTGCCGGCACTACTACAACAGCCACTTTTGGCCGGAGAAGATTGAGAGTTGCCACGACGAAGGCATCCTACGCTGGCTGGAGGAGCACCTGTGCATGATACCTATGTTCCCACGGCGGCCCGGCTGCTCGGTGGTGGAAAACAAAAACATTACCCGCGCAAATGTAGAGCGCCTAGCCAGAGCTGCCGACGACTGCTGGGAGGCCATCATGGGCAAGGACCTACAAGGCTTTGCCGCAGCCTACAAGGCTTCGTTCGAGGCGCAGGTGGCCATGTTCCCGGGGATGGTGAACCCGGCACATGCTGAGGCTGAAGACAATCCGGCCACTAGCCCTGCACCAGACGGCTTCCTGCCTCGGGTGCAGGACTATATCGACAAATATTCCCAAATGCCGGGAGTGCTGGCATGGAAGATGCCTGGTGCCGGTGGAGGAGGCTATCTGGTGCTGGTGTGCGCATCGCGGCAAGCCTTCCCTCAGGGGGCTATAGAGGTCACCATCCGGCGGGGAGGACTTTAGCCGGGCGGGGCGATACGCCTCACCACTGCCCCCTCACAAAAAACATTCACCAACAGTTTACTTTTTTCAATAAATTCTTCCCAATCTACTACCCCCCTCAAAAAACACTCACCAACAACACGCTCTGATGAAAAGTATTGTCGACCGCAAATACCTCGTTCCGTTTGCTTTGGTTGCATCCCTGTTTTTCTTTTGGGGGTTTGCGCACAGCATCTTGGATATACTAAACAAACACTTTCAGGAAGGCTTTGAGATTACCAAGGCAAAGTCGGCCCTGATACAGTGCGCACTCTATGGCGGATATTTTGTTATGGCACTGCCAGCAGGCTGGATTATCCGCAAGTGGGGCTACCGCGCGGGTGTGGTTGTGGGGTTGGTGCTGTACGGAGTGGGAGCGCTGATGTTCGTCCCAGGGGAACAGATGATGTCGTTCGGGTTTTTCCTGCTGTGCCTTTTTGTTATCGGATGCGGACTGACGTGCCTAGAGACCTCTGCCAACCCGTATGTTACGGTGCTGGGCGACAAGGCGACAGGTCCGTCGAGGCTTAACCTGGCGCAGTCGCTAAACGGGTTGGGCTGGATTGTGGGGCCGCTGGTGGGCAGCCTAGTAATTTTCGGCGGTAGCGAAGGCAACGGCGGATCGGTGTCGTTGCCCTATGCCGTAATTGGCGTGGTGGTGCTGGCGATAGCTGCGGTGTTCTGTCGACTGAAGTTGCCCGAGATTGCCACGCAGGAAGCCACCGAGCAGGCGGGAGGCGAAGGCACAGGGCTGTGGAAGTCGCCCATTTTTGTGTTTGGACTGGTGTCGCTACTGTTCTACGTGGCAGCCCAGACGGGCGTAAACAGCTTCTTTATCAATTACGCCACCGAGGCGGCTAGCCTTACCAACCAAGCGGCTGGGCTGTTGCTTTCCTTTGGTGGGATGGGGCTATTTCTTGTGGGGAGGCTGGCGGGTATCTGGGCAATGAATTTTGTAAAGGCCGAAAAGCTACTACTGTGCTGTGCCATAGGGTCCGCCGCGTGCATGGCGGCAGTGATTTTTGGGTCGGGCGTGCCTGCATTGGTGGCATTGGTGCTAAACTACCTCTGCGAGGCAATCATGTTCCCAACCATTTTTGCCATAGCGCTGCGCGGGCTAGACGCCCAAAGCGTCAAAAAAGGTTCTTCCTACTTGATTATGACCATTGTAGGGGGTGCGATAGCCCCAATGCTGATGGGCATATTGGGCGAGGCCAAGATGGCAGTGGGGTTTGTGGTGCCACTGGTATGCTATGGGGTGGTGGCAGCTTTTGCCGCCAAGGTATCAAGGGGCTGATTTCCCACACCGAAAGCCCTGCACACATGCCCCACCACTGTCGCGGACTTTGCAAGACACTTTGCCACCTTGGTTAGGGGAGCCTTTCGGGCAAAAGAAAAAGAGGATTCCCATAGCGGGAATCCTCTTTTTCTTTTGCCTGAAAGGCAAGCGGCGACTAGTCAAACTGAAACCCAGTTGGCGCAACATAATTAGACTGATCCACTCCATACCAAGGTTCGTCTGGTCTGCTAGGAGTAACACTACCACCAGAAGTGCCAAAGCCCTTCTCAACGCGTGCGTTCATGACCTCAACTACGGGGGTCAAATAAACCTTTTTCATTTTGTTTTTGTTGTTTTGTGAATAAATAAGTACTTATAAACCAATACACTCAAGTGCGATATAAGCTATACCGACCCTTGTATATCCGTTGCAAAGGTACGAAGATTTTTCGATTCGCAAAATATTTTGAGCATTTTTTTCGGGGGGGGGGATTTTCCGCACATGGGATAAAGACCTCTATTCCTTTACTTTACTATACAATTGACCCCCCTATTTTTTTTCTCTCTCCACCCATTCCTGCCGACTTATCTTGAGCGCGCCGTCCATTATTTCCACATTAGTTGGGCGCGGGCGTTGCTTCCAACAGGCGGCCTCGTATTGGGCAACTGCCATGGGAAATTCCGACAAAAGCGCCTGATACTCCTTGGCAAGGTCCCTCTCAAAATCCTCCTGATGGGCGTACAGATCGTCTATCATGCCCCGCCAAATGTCGCCAAAGCGGTACCGGTGGCATATCCACCAAATGCACCCCACTACCCAAACGACGGAAACGCCCATCAGAAACAGACGAAAAAGCAATGTGCGCATACGAAACCCCAACCCGCAAGTGAACAGGATGCCTCCCAAAAAGGCAATCACCAAAAAGACAACAAGAAACAACAATACCTTAGCAACGTTTCTCTTCCAAAAAGGTTTAGTAGTCATATGCCTGTCGGTTATAATAATATCGCTGATATTTTGTATGCTACCGTGCGAACTGTTTTCTGCACCTTCTGCCCCGCCAAAGCCGCAAGGAGGCGTATTTGTGCAGGCGACATCTGCCACGGCTTGCCTGCTATTGCAGTTGATAGATTTTCTCCATAAGATGCCATTTCTCGGTAGAGGTAGCCTCGGGGCGGCACCCCTGACATTGCGCCACATAGGCTTCCCACTCGGCTTGACGGGGAAGACGGGAAAGACGGGCCATGTCGCGCTCCCAGTCGAAGCCGTCCACAGTGTCGCAAATCATAAACACCTGGTTGCCGAAACGATAGATTTGCATATCGAGGATGCCCACCTGCCTTTGCCCAGCCATTACCTCGGACCACACATGGGAATGCACTTCGACGTATTTGCGGATAAGCTCCTCGTTGGGGAGCAGGGTGAGGGCTTGGCAGTATCTTTTCATGAATTTGCTCTTTGGAGGGGTAACGCCAAAAGGGCCATATTATTGTGCAGACGCCAGCCTTTTGCCTTGCACAAGGCTGGCGTCCGGCCCAAAAGAGAGGATTGGAGATTGCTGTGGATTATGTGCAACATGCTATTTTTCAGTATATAGTGCTTTTACCCTGAAAACTATGGCTATGCTGTCGAAAAAAAACAGTAAATTTGCAGCCAAAATTTTTCTGACCAAAAATGAAAAAGCCTTTTCTTATGCTTTTGCTGTGGTTGGCGGCTATGGAGCTGGCGGCTATAGGGCAGCCGGTCCACCTAAATGCTGGCGAGCTGGCGGTGACAGTGGACAAATACGGCTATTACCGCTCGCTGAAAGTGAGTGGGCAGGAGCTGTTGCTGGCCAAAGAGCTCTACCCCGTGGTGTCGACATTCGACTGGCAGGTGCACACCCCGCAGTCGATCCAGCTACACAACGATACGCTCGTCTGCCTGATGGACGACGATCGGGAAGTGCTGCTGCGGGTTGCCCAACTACCGCTATGCCTAACAATGGAGGTGGTCGCATGCCCACAAGAGTACGGTTCGCTCAGCTTTGGCCCAGTGGCGGTGGCTGCAGGGGAGGTGGTGGGCGAAGTGGTAGGCGTCATCCAAGAAGGCAACATTGCTCTGGGCATGCAAGCACTCAACCCCCAAACCATTGGCGGCATTCCGCAGGAGGCGGCAGAGAGCTACAGCAACAAATTCCACTACCAAGGTCTTGCAGTTGAAGGCATGCCGAGCCATATGCTGGCGGCCTCGCGCATTGAAGGCGGAGCCATGCTACAACTCTCGGCGCGCTACCGTGGCAAACGCCGCGGCAGGCTTGAGGTTCGTCAAACGGGCAGTTGCCACGCCGCCATTGCTAGCCCCGTGACGGGCGGGGAAGGCTACATTGTGGGTGCACGAATGGCGCTGTTTGGTTGCTCCCGTGCCAAAGTGTTGGAGCATATAGGACTGATGGAGCAGTCTTTGGGGTTGCCACACCCGGTGACGAAGGACGGCACTTGGGCAAAGGTGGCACAGAACCGCACCCCTAAGGAGGACACCGCATGCTACAAGGTGGAGAGTGTGGTGGGCTGGGAGGAGGCCGGAGCGGCAAAGAAAGCCCTCCTGCATTTTCAGCCGCAGCTAGTGTTTCAGCTAGAAGAGGCGTTGGGTGAAGAAGACTCCACCGTAACTCTGCTTACCGGAGCCTACAACTGCCTCCCCACCCCAATGGAGGGGGAACAGGTGGTAAGAATTGAGCAGGAACTGATAAGCTACAAGTCGGTGCAGGAAAGCGACGGACATGTTACCCTTGTCGGATGTCGGAGAGGCACTTTTGGGACTGTAGCGGCGGCGCACCGCAAGTATGTAACGGGGAGCCGCTTGTGGACTGTAAAGGAAGGGTTTGTGCCGGATATGGAGCTGCTGGACACCCTAGCGGAGCGTGCTGCAGCGGAGCTCCGGAGCGACACAGCATTGGGGGCGGAGGTAATCTTCGCGCGATTGGCGTGTTGCGCCCTGACCGGGCAGGACGAATATGCGGTGGCGCGGTTTGTGAGCCGATGCTTGGATGGGGTGCCCTTGAACGTAGGCGTACGAGCGGATTGCGTCACCAATTACACTTGGCACTACCTTTCTGGGGTGACGAAGGGCAATTGCCACGTTGCACACGGGATGACGGAAGAGGCAACGGAGGATTTCCTGAGGCGCAACCTAATGTGGTAGGATGCGCCAGGTGGGAGCGGTGATAACGCTTCTCGGCCCGCCTGTAGAGAGTTGACAGAAAAACGGTTGCCAAAGGCAAGGCCTGGCAATAACGAGAGAGCCAAAACGTGTAGAGTAGCACTCTGGCCGTAGCCCTTGCCTAGCGCCTTTCTGCCCAAGCAAACCGGACGATGAAAGACAGACAACGATGAAACAAGCAAAAAGACAGGACGGGGAAGAAAAAGAGGATATATGGGAAAATAGTTGTATCTTTGCACCCGCTTTATGGCCTCGAAAAAGAAGAAATACTATGTTGTGTGGCAGGGGAATACGCCTGGCATCTACGACTCGTGGGAGAGTTGTCGGCAACAGGTATTGGGGGTTGTGTCAGCCCAATACAAGGGGTTCGACAGCCTGGAAGCAGCCGAAGCCGCATTCCGGCACCCATACGCGGAGGTGAAAGGGCAAAAAAGCGCTGGGAAAGAATCCATGGTGGGGGTGGACGATATTGGCATGACCACCGTCAGGCCCGGCACTGTGGAGGGCCCAATATTGGACAGCCTGGCCGTGGATGCCGCATGTAGCGGCAACCCTGGCGTGATGGAGTATCAAGGCGTCTATATAGCCAATAGGCAGCAGATCTTCCACTTCAAGACTCCCGTAGGCACCAACAACATCGGAGAGTTCCTTGCCATCGTGCATGGGCTCTCCTACCTAAAGAAACACGGGCTGAAACAGGTTCTCTACAGCGACTCGCGCACCGCTATCGGCTGGGTAAAGCGGAAGGAATGTCGCACCAAGTTGCCCCTGACCGAAAAAACTGCCGGGTTGTGGGACTATATCCGCCGGGCCGAAGCTTGGCTACAAAGCAACAGCTACACCACCGAAATACGCAAGTGGGACACTGACCATTGGGGCGAAATACCCGCCGACTTTGGCAGAAAATAATCATAAAATACTATAAAACATGGCCTTAGACGCAATACTAACCCTTTTGATTACCGTTGCACAGATTGTCTCCGTTTACCTTGCAGCCCGAGGCAACCGTTGGACGTGGGTTTTCAGTATCGTTACGGGGTTGATACTATGCTACAACTTCTTTACGGACAAGCATTTCATGAGTTTTGGATTCCAAGTCTACAGCCTGCTGGCCTCCATTGGAGGAGTCTTTATATGGAAAAAGAGGGAGGAGGATAACCGCCGTAGCATCTGCTGGGGCAACCCATTGTGGCCGTTGCTAGCAGTGGTGGGCATTGCGGCTGCCACCTTTCTGCTCGACGCCAAGGTGTTGCACTCCAACCTGCCGATGCTCGACTGCGCCATTTTTTCACTACAGGCCGTGGCTACCTTTCTGATGGTGCGCAAGGACATCAATGCGTGGATATGTTACCTTATCTGCGATGCCATCTATATTCCACTAGGAATCATGGGACAAAGCTACAAATGGTTGGTCATCAGCGCCTGTTTTCTCCTCACTGCCACTTATGGCTTTGTCGTTTTTGTAAAAGCCTGGAAATCGGCTAAAGACGCCAATAGAAATGCCTAACACCACCTGCATGCACATCCCATCCAACCGGGTTAGGGACATTGAGCGGTACATCCACACCGAGCTGGACGAACATTATCCAAAGGGGGAGTTGCGCATGCTAGTACAAATGCTTTTCGAAACCTATCTAGGTTGGGATACCGCCCAGCTGTTGCTCCACCGAGGCGACACCATCAACCAGTCGGATTTGCTGAAATTCCATTGGGCTGTGGAGGGTTTGAAACAATACCGCCCAATACAATATATTATTGGCTACACCGATTTTTGCGGATGCCGGATAGCGGTCTCGCCCGATGTGCTGATACCACGTCCGGAGACAGAGGAAATTGTAATGATGGCACAGGATCGGCTGAAAGCCATGGGATTGACTGTTACGAAGAGCAATATTCTGGACCTCTGCACCGGTAGCGGTTGCATTGCCATTGCCTTGGCCAAGGAGTTCCCCGAAGCCAAAGTCTATGGTGTGGACATCTCCTGCCAAGCCTTGGCAATAGCACAGGAGAACGCAAACCGCAACGGTGTATCGGTCGGGTTTGTCGAGGCCGATATCTTGCAGGAGGAGCCCCCGCTCCCCTGCCCTACCTTTGACCTCATTGTCGGCAACCCTCCTTACGTCCAAGAGAAAGAGCGAAGCGTCATGGAGCGCAACGTGCTGGACTACGAGCCTAGCCTAGCCCTTTTTGTGCCCAATGACGACCCCTTGAAATTCTACTATGCCATAGGGCGCTACACCTTGCCACGCCTCACCCCTAGCGGATTGCTGGTGCTTGAGATTAACCAGCACTTTGGCCCAGAGACTTGCCGTCTGCTGCAGAACATGGGCTTTGAGCCCGAGTTGCTACAAGACTTTCGTGGCAAGGACAGGTGCATAATAGCCACTACCAAACCATGATTACACCTATTCACCTCGTTGGCATCCTGCTTACAGTGGGGATGTTGCTGCTAGTGAGCATATGTTCGGGCCGTAAGGTCAAGGACGCCAAGGCTTTTATGACTGGCGGGAAATCGGGTAGTTGGATGGTCTGCGGAGCCATCCTAGGCACCCTGGTAGGAGGGCAATCCACCATTGGCACCGCCCAACTGGCCTTCTGCTATGGCATCTCGGCTTGGTGGTTCACCATTGGTGCCGCCTTGGGCGGGCTTGTTCTAGCGCTATTCTATGCAGGGCCACTGCGCCGCAGTGGTTGCACCACCTTGCTGGAAATTGTATCACGGGAGTACGGGCACAAAGCCGAGACGGTTGGATCCACCCTATTCCTTATTGGTATCTTTATCAGCATCATGGCGCAGGTTCTCTCCTCCTCGGCTATGGTTACCAGCCTGTTCCATATACCCCTTTCATGGGCGGCAATCGTAAGCGCCGCGCTGATAATGGCTTTTGTCCTCTTTGGTGGCATACAGAGTGCCGGGGCGGGCGGGATTGTCAAGCTAGTGTTGCTATATATCAGTTGCATAGCGGCAGGCGCAACGGTGTGGGTACTAAGCAACGGATTTGTAGGTATCAGCCACGACATAGAAAACATCTACACCAGTAGCCAATTGTGCCACATTAACGGGCTGACCGACATCGAAAGCATCCACCACCGCTACGGCAACCCTGTGGCCCGCGGACCGCTGAAGGACATTGGCGGGTGCTTGTCGCTGATGCTGGGTGTGGTGAGCACCCAAACCTACGCCCAAGGCATTTGGTCGGGCGCCACCACAGCCAAGGCGCGCCGTGGCGGACTCTATTGCGCCTTTCTTATACCCATTTTGGGGGCTGCCTGTACACTGATTGGCATGTACATGCGGGGGCACTACGTCACCTCCGCCGAATTGGCCGCCATGAAGGCTGCCGGCGAGACCTTGCCGACAGGCATTGGGGTGATTCAGAACTCACTGGAGGCCTTCCCGGCTTTTGTGCTCAACCACATGCCAGCTTGGTTGGGAGGCATCGCCTTGGGGGCTATGCTGGTGAACATCATGGGATGCGGTAGCGGCCTGTCGCTAGGGGCTGCCACTATTGTGGTGCGCGATGTGGTGCCTGTGGTAGCAGGGAAACTGAAAGTTAAACTTACTGGGCGAAAAAGCTCTCAGCTGTTACAGACCCGGCTGGCCATTGCTGGAATTCTATCCCTAGCGGTGACAGTTGCCCTTTCAGTGAAAGGGACTTTCATCAATGATTTAGGGTTCATGTCGTTGGGGTTGCGGGCTGTGGCGTTGTTGTGGCCCTTGAGTTTTGCCCTCTTCCTCCCCGGCAAGTTCAAGAGCCGTGCCATCGTGCCAGCCATGGTGACGGGGACGATAGCGATGCTGGTTGCCAAACTCGCGGCACTGCCAGCCGACCCGGTCTATTACGGCCTTGTTGCCAGTGTGGTTGTCATCGTGATTCCGAACATTGTGGAAAAAGTCCGTCCAACAGCCAAAAAGGCCTCTAATCAAGAGCGATAACGCCATCGCCCCACCCTGCACAAAAGCGGGAAACGATAGGGAGAGGACCGTTGCAACCCGTGCGATGAGGGTCAAGAAGGCATTGAGGCATTGCCGAGGAGCATCTTTTTTTGCTGAGATTCAGATTTTTTCTTGTCAAATTAAAAAAAAACCGTACCTTTGCAATGATTAATGGAGGGGACGTGGGTTCCCTTTTTTATTGCTTATGATAGACAAATTCAAGGTTTTAGACATCGTCAAGAGCGCGCTAGAGGGTAGCGACAAATTCCTCGTAAGTATGAAAATCACCCCTGACAACCGCATTTTTGTGGACATTGACGGCGACAACGGCATCAACATTGATGACTGCATCGAGTTGAGCCGAACCTTGGAGAAACAACTGAACCGAGACGAAGAGGATTTTGAGCTCAACGTGAGTTCCGCTGGGGCCGATGCCCCGCTGAAGATGCCTCGCCAATACCGTCGGCAAATCGGTCGCGACCTTACCGTAGAGACCTTTGAAGGGAAAAGTTACGAAGGTACCTTAGCTGACTGCGATGAGCAGCGGTTTACCATCCGAACCAAAGGTAGCAAGAAGGTAGCTCCACAGGTGCTCACTTTCGACTATGCAGGTGTAAAGTCGGCGAAAGTAGTGCTAAGTTTCAAGTGACCTACGCTGGCTCGGCCCGTCCAATCCAAAGAGAAATAACAAACACAGTTCAAATACAAGTCAAATGAAGACGCTAGACCTGATCGATTCTTTTTCCGAATTCAAAGAATACAAGAACATTGACCGCGAGTCTCTGATGCACATTCTAGAGGAGGTGTTCCGCACGGCTTTGGCCAAGCGCTACGGTACGGAGGATAACTTCGACATTATCGTCAACATTGACAAGGGCGACTTGGAGATTTTCCGCAACCGCACCATTGTCGAGGACGGCCAGGTAACTGACGAGAATACGGAAATTGCATATAGCGAAGCCATCAAAATCGAGGACGACTTTGAGGTTGGGGAGGAGTGTTCCGAACCCTTCTATCTGACTGAATTCGGCCGCCGCGAGATCTTGGCTATCCGCCAGAATTTGTCGAGCAAAATACAGGACTACGAGAAATCGCTTATTTTCCAGAAGTACAAGGAGAAGGTTGGTGAGATAATAGTTGGCGAAGTTTATCAGCCCTGGAACAAGGAGATTTTGGTCTTGGACGAAGAAAAGATTGAACTGGTGCTACCCAAGAGTGAGCAGATCCCTGCAGACCGGTTTCGCAAAGGCGACACCGTGCGCGCAGTGGTGCTGAAAGTGGAGATGAAGAACAACAACCCCGTCATCATCCTCAGCCGCACATCACCTATCTTCCTAGAGCGTCTACTTGAGGCCGAAGTGCCTGAGATTTACGATGGTCTTATCACTGTTAAAAACATTGTGCGCATCCCCGGCGAACGCGCCAAGATTGCCGTAGAGAGTTACGACGACTTAATAGACCCAGTGGGGTCCTGCGTGGGGGTGAAGGGTGCCCGTATTCACGGCATCGTCCGCGAACTTCGCAACGAGAACATCGAT
Organism: uncultured Bacteroidaceae bacterium; assembly: GCA_964483145.1. Lineage (GTDB taxonomy): Bacteria > Bacteroidota > Bacteroidia > Bacteroidales > P3 > Colimorpha. Next base: position 4,922 of record CAZAAK010000006.1, on the reverse strand, counting down.
GTAATCAACTACACGCCCCGGTTGGATATTATGGTGCAGCGGGCACTGGCTCCTGCCAAAGTATCCTCGCTGAAAGTATTCGAGGAAGAGAAGCGAATTGAGGTTTTTATGGAGCCCGACCAGTTGAGTTTGGCCATCGGCAAGGGCGGTTACAACATCAAGCTTGCTAGTAAGTTAGTAGGCTTTGACATTGACGTTTACCGCACTGGTGACGAAGACAGTGACGATGTTGAACTGAAAGAATTTGCAGACGATATCGACCAATGGATTATTGATGTGCTCATCAACATCGGTTGCGACACTGCCAAGAGTGTGCTAGCCTTGAGCAAGGAAGAGTTGCTGACCCGTACCGACCTTGAAGAGGAAACCATAGACGATGTCATCCGCATCTTGAAAGCCGAATTTGAGGATGAGGAAGATGTGAAAGAGAATAACAGAGAAGAGAAGAGCGAATAGCCCCTACCGAATCGTTGCAAACCCAAAAGAGGTGAGCGGACTAACGATTTTGGCAAAAAAGAGAATTGGCCCAAACCCAAATTGAACCACAAAAAAGGAGTGTAAAATGGCAGAAGAGAAAGAAGAAAAAAAAGGAATCAGACTACAAAAAGCGGCAAAGGAACTGAATGTCGGCATTTCTACTTTGACAGAATTTCTGGCCAAGAAAGGTCATCAGGTGGAGGCCCTACCCAACATTCGTCTCACAGATGAGCAATATGCGCTGGTAGCAGCTGCCTTTCAGGCCGAGCGTGCAGTGAAAGAGCAGGCCGACAAGATTGAAATTACGCCCAGTGGTAGCAATGTTGTCATTGAAGCCAGCCCCGATGAAATCAAAGAGGAGAATGAGGAGGTGATTATCAAGAACTACAATACCGTCAATATCGACAATAGCAAGAGCAGCAAGCCCGTTGAACCTGCCGTCACTCCCGACGAGCCCGAAACTCCCGCACTTGTCGAAACCTCAGTTCCCGATACCAAGCCTGCCAACGAAGCGCCTGTTCAAGAAGCAGTACCGGTTACCCCCCCCGAACCCGAGTCGGAACCTACGGTTGAAATTCCCGCAGAGACTTCTCCCACAGAGGAGGAACATACTTTTGAGCCTACCCAGATTGGAGGGCTGAACATTATCAACAAAATTGACCTCAGCGCCATCAACAGCAAAGTACGGCCCGATAAAAAGAAAAAGAATAAGACGGAAAAGAAATCCTCCGAGCCTAGCGACCAGAAAAAGACCACCAAGGCCAAGGAAGAGGCCGCTACCGACACCACGACTGAGGCTGCGAAGGTCCAGGTTGACACTCTAAATGAGACAAAACCTGCCGAGAAGCCTGCTAACAAGCCCGAGCCCGAGTTCATTGAAACCCAATACCAGAAATTGGAGGGCACCACGGTAGTTGGCAAGATTGACTTGAGCCAGTTCGACAAGCCCAAGTCGTCGGCTGGAGAAAAGAAAAAGCGCAAGCGCATTAGAAATAAAGCCGCCGTAAAGGTAAGCGACAATGGAGACCAATCCGACAAGGTGGTTTCCGTCGCTGGGGGCAACGGAGCCACAAACAAGGGTGGCAACACCCAAAAGAGCAATCGAGGCAATGATGCCAAGAGCGACAGAAACATCGATCGCAATTCTAGCAAAGGCAATAAGAAAAAAGCCGACAAGAAAAGCCAAAAGGTGGAAATTGACGACACCGAGATTGAAAAGCAGATTCGCGACACATTGGCCCGTCTAAGCCCAATGGGCAAGTCCAAAACCTCCAAACACAACCGCGAGAAACGACAGAAAGTCCACCAGCGTATTGAGGAGGAGCAACTAAGCGAGATGGCGAGCCAGAAGACGTTGCAGGTGACCGAATTCGTTACCGCCAACGAATTAGCCACCATGATGAATGTGCCTGTAACCAAGATTATCAGCACCTGCATGCAGGTAGGCATCTTCGTCAGCATCAATCAGCGCCTTGATGCCGAAACGATTAAACTCATTGCCGACGAGTTCGGATTTGAGATTAATTTTGCCAGTGCCGACGTCATAGACGAGCTGAACAAAATTGAGGAAGAGGACAAACCCGAAGACCTCATCACCCGTAACCCCATTGTCACCGTCATGGGTCATGTGGACCACGGCAAGACATCCCTACTTGACTATATCCGCAAAACCAACGTTATTGCCGGTGAGGCTGGTGGCATCACCCAGCACATTGGTGCTTATGAAGTTACCACCGCAGAAGGTCGTAAGATTACCTTCCTTGATACCCCCGGACACGAAGCCTTCACTGCCATGCGCGCCCGTGGCGCAAAAGTTACCGACATCGCCATCATCGTTATTGCCGCTGATGACAAAATTATGCCTCAGACCGTTGAAGCCATCAACCACGCTCAGGCTGCTGGTGTCCCCATCATTTTTGCTATCAACAAGATAGACAAGCCTGGTGCCGACCCCGACCGCATCAAGACCGAGTTGGCCAATATGAACCTGCTTGTTGAGGAATGGGGCGGCAAGTATCAGAGCCAAGATATCAGTGCCAAGAAAGGTATCAACGTGGAGGAGTTGTTGGAGAAAGTTATCTTGCAAGCCGACATTATGGAGCTGAAAGGCAACCCCAACAAACGGGCGAAAGGTACGGTATTGGAAAGTTCTTTGGACAAAGGCCGCGGCTATGTGGCTAAGCTACTAGTAGAAAACGGCACTCTGCACAAAGGCGACCCCATCGTTGCGGGTGCTATTAGTGGCAAAGTGCGCGCCATGTACAACGAGCGCAATCAGGAGGTGATGACTGCAGGCCCTTCGCAGCCAGTGTTATTGCTTGGGCTCACCGGTGCATGTCAGGCTGGCGACACATTTAATGTTACCGAAGACGAGAAAGAGGCCAAGGACATCGCATCCAAGCGCACCCAACTCCAACGCGAGCAAGGGCTTCGCACTCAGACGCACCTTACCTTGGACGAGATTGGCAGGCGTATTGCCTTGGGCAATTTCAAAGAGCTCAACATCATTGTCAAAGGCGATGTGGACGGATCGGTGGAGGCACTCTCCGACTCCTTGTTGAAACTTTCCACAGATGAGGTTCAGGTCAACGTAATCCACAAAGCCGTTGGACAGATTACCGAGAGTGATATCATGCTAGCCATGTCGTCTGATGCCATTATCATTGGTTTCCAGGTTCGTCCCTCTGTGGGAGCCCGCAAGATGGCCGAAACCGAGCATATCGACATCCGCCTCTACAGCATCATCTACGATGCCATCAACGAGCTTAAAGATGCTATCGAGGGTATGCTTTCCCCCGAGACGCAGGAGAAGATTGTGGCCAACCTCGAAATCCGCGAAACTTTCAAAATCAGCAAAGTGGGCACTATTGCCGGTTGTATGTGCCTCGATGGCAAGATTACCCGACAGCACAATATCCGCATCATCCGCGATGGTATTGTTGTCTATACCGGCAAATTAGCCTCTCTCAAGCGGTTCAAGGACGATGTTAAGGAAGTATACAGCGGTCAGGACTGTGGCTTGAATATCGAGAATTTCAACGACATTAAGGTTGGAGATATTGTTGAAGCCTATGAAATAATAGAAATCAAGCGCAAACTCTGACGCCATAAATCACAGACAAGTTGCTCTGATAGTTCAATGGATAGAATAACTCTCTCCTAAAGAGTAGATCCGGGTTCGATTCCCGGTCGGAGTACAAAAAAAAACGAGGCACGCCTGCTCGGTTAACGGGGTTGGTTGCCGTTGACGATTTGGTCGTAAATACCCAAGTAGTTGTTGTAACGTTCCATGCTGACAGTACCCTCTTCTACGGCTTTTCTGACAGCACAATGGGGTTCATGCCGATGGGTGCAGTTGGCAAAATGGCATCCATGAAGCACCCGCCTCATTTCGGGGAAGAAACGGGAAAGTTCTTCGGGCGAAAAATCTACCATTCCAAACTCTTTAATGCCAGGAGTGTCGATAAGGAAAGTTTGGCGAGTCTCATCCCCTCCCAAAGAGGTTGTCGTCAATGGAAACATCTCGGCAAAGGTTGTAGTGTGCTTGCCCTTTGCGCTCCATTTGCTCACCTGTCCTACACGGAGGTTCAAATCAGGCACTATAGCATTGAGTAGAGCGGATTTGCCTACACCGGAGTGACCGCAAAAAAGGGTGGTTTGACCAGATATCAATTGACTTATATCCCCAATGCCAACTCCATTGAGGGCACTGACGGCATATACAGAATAGCCAACATCCTCATAAATGGCCTTTAACTCGTTGTACAACTCCCATAAATCGTTCTCATAGAGGTCGCATTTATTGAAAATAATGCAAGCTGGAATACGGTAAGCTTCCGCCGTCACTAGCAACCGATCGATAAAGCCGGTCGAGGTGCGAGGGAAACCCAATGTAGCTACAATACAAAGCCTATCGAGATTAGCAGCAATAACATGGGTTAGCTTGCTTAACTTAGTGGCTTTACGCACAATATAGTTTCGGCGATCATGCACCTTGTCAATTACCCCAGTGCCGTCTTGTTGCAACAGAAACTCTACCCAATCGCCAACAGCCACCGGATTGGTCTGCTTGTTGCCCCTCAACCGATAGTTACCCCTCAACCGACAATCCACCACATGATGCTCCCAACAGTGATTGGATACAGATTTCAAACAATCTTTCGGCAACACTTTATACCAGCTACCAGTTGTGCGTATTACCAGTCCTACCATGCGTTAATATATTTGTAATGGCCTCATATACAGTCCTAATCCATTCCATTTGAGTTTGCAAAAATACAAAGAAAAAACGGAACAAAGACAAAAAAACAGTCTCACTGCAACCTACCCCGAAATATATTTGGCCGAATACAATGCACGAAATGATATTATTTTTGTAATTTTGCATCATGAATATAATACTCCCGGAATTTTAGACAACCGCATAGGTTGCAGAAAGAAAAATT
>CAZAAK010000005.1:0-47898 GCA_964483145.1 uncultured Bacteroidaceae bacterium | reverse complement strand
AGAAGTGTCAGCCCTAATTTTGGTCAGCCGAAAAATTTTACCGGACAGCAATATTAGGAAATAAAAATTGCAGAGTCGCGTTACTAGCAATGCTAGCGCAAGTGCGGCCGCTCTAGTTGCCTAAGCACTGACGACGTACAACTCTAAAAGAACAGTATCAATAGAGAGTAAAATATTAAGTATCAATAAATACGCATCATGAAACAAACCGTACTGATTGCAACTATGCTATTGGCGTTTATTGGAGTGCGGGCTCAGACCAACATCCAAGAGATGTATGATTTTAACCGCAAGCATTTCACCACTACCATTGAAATGTTCAAGGGTGATAATTGGGGAAGCACCTACTTCTTTAATGACATCTACCACCCGAATCAGACCACACCCACCGGCTACTACACAGAAATCAGCCGTGCACTCAACTTTTGGCATGGTACTGCCCTAGACGCCCTCAGCCTCCACGTAGAGTGGAACGGTGGTCAAGTAGCCAACAACAGCTGGCTCTTTGGTATTGAATACTTCCTTCACAACGCTGACTTCACCAACACATTTACATTTGAACTGATGTATAAGAACATACGTGGTATGGTCGATTATTTGCCTTTCCAATTCACCTTTGTATGGGGCATGAACAACCTCTTTGGCGCAGAGGGGCTTACCTTCTCTGGATTCCTTGACATCTGGAGCAAAAATACCTTTGGCAACAACAGTTTGGTAGTTCTCTCCGAACCCCAGATATGGTACAATGTCGGTCAATACTTCAACTGCCCGAATCTGATGGTTGGAGGCGAGATTGAAATCGCATACAACTTTGCCGGTGGATACCACACTGGTGCTGAATGGGCCAAGAACAAAGGCTTAAATGTGGCACCCTGCGCAGGCATCAAGTGGATTTTCTAGATTTTTTGCGGAACATAATACATCACAGTTATGCTTAAGAAACTTTTTGGATTCGACCCTAGCGTTTCAACTATCCGGACCGAAATCATAGCCGGCATTACCACTTTCTTGACAATGGCATACATTCTAGCCGTCAACCCAAGTATTTTCAGTGCTTTGGCTGACCACGGAATGCCTACAAACGCTGTCTTTACGGCCACCGCACTAGCCGCCATTGTTGGTACGCTAACCATGGCCATATGGGCAAAAAAACCTTTTGGCCTAGCCCCAGGCATGGGATTGAACGCCTACTTCGTGTACACCGTTTGCCTCGGTATGGGATATAGCTGGCAATTTGCGCTGACTGCCATCCTAATAGAAGGCATCATCTTCATTTTGTTATCACTTTTCAAGGTACGCGAACTGATTGTTGACTCCATACCCACAGGCATGAAAGCAGCCATCAGCGTCGGCATCGGCCTGTACATTGCCTTTATCGGTCTAAAGAGCGCTGGTATTATCGTCAACAATGACAGTACTCTCGTATCCCTCTTCGACCTTACCGACCGTAGCGCACTTTTGGCCATTATTGGCATCTTCATCACGGGGTTGCTAGTGGTGCTGAATGTCAAAGGCGGCATTCTATGGGGCATCCTTATCACCACCACTATCGGCATCCCTATGGGAGTCACCCACTTTAACGGTATTGCCTCAATGCCCCCGTCTATCGCACCCATCTCATTCCAATTTGAGCTCAGCAATATCATCAGTTGGGATATGCTTATCGTGGTTTTCACCTTTCTATTCATTGATATGTTCGACACCATCGGCACCGTGGTAGGCGTTTCAATGAAAGCCGGCATGGTTGACCAAGACGGCAAGATAGACCGCATTGGCCGCATTCTGATGTCTGATGCCATCGCCACTACTGCCGGCGCATGTATGGGCGCCTCCACTACTACCACATACATTGAGAGCGCTGCCGGCGTTGGTGAAGGCGGTCGATCAGGCCTCACTGCTTTTGTTATAGCCTGTTGCTTTGCCTTGGCGCTGTTTTTGAGCCCGCTTTTTCTCGCTATTCCCGCTGCAGCCACTGGCCCTGCCCTTGTTATTGTAGGCGTGATGATGTGTTCTAGCGTCACCAAAATTGATTGGGGCGATTATAGCGAAGCAATACCAGCATTCCTCACCATGCTGTTGATGCCACTGTGCTACAGTATATCGGAGGGCATAATGGTTGGCGTGATTGTATATGTCATCATGAATGGTTTGAGCGGTCATGGCCGTGCAAAAAAAATCAGTGCCACTATGTGGGTGTTAGCAATACTCTTCCTTGCGCGATACCTTGTGAACGGGTTGCGTGCAGCAGGAGTATTCTGATTCGGATGTTACCGCAATACAACAAACAGCCCCTGGAAGTTAAGGAAAAATTCTTAGGGGCTGTTTCTTTTACCACTATTGGTTTTCTCAATCTACCAATCTACACAAAATTTGGGGCGCAGATGGAATCTCCCGCAAACTAGGTACACAGATTTCTTTGCTAGAGGGGAAACGCATCCGACTACAAAAGTGCAAAAAGTGCATACAGGAATTGGAGGTAATAAAATGGGCTAAAAAGCGTTATCTAAGGAATGAAACGATGTGAATATCTAAAGGAAGGTGACAGAATTGCCTTTGCGGCACCAGCACGTAAAATAGCGAAAGATGAACTAAGTCCGGCCATTCGTCTTTTTGAAAGTTGGGGATTGGAGGTGGTGATTCCCGAACACTTGTATGACCAAGATGGTCAATTTGCAGGGAGCGACAATACCCGAACACAATTGATGCAGGAGCTCTTGGACGACCCCAACATTAAGGCGATTATATGCACAAGGGGTGGTTATGGCACTGTGAGAATAATTGACAAGTTAGATTTCGCCAAATTCCAAGAAAAACCGAAATGGATTGTCGGTTATAGCGACATAACTGTCTTGCACAGTCATATTCACCAAAATTTCAACATAGAAACCATCCACGGCATCATGCCTGTCAATATTCCAGCGGATGCCTACAAACAAAATTACCCGGCTACTGATTCTCTCAAGAAAGCGCTGTTTGGGGAGGGATTAAGCTATTCTTATACGTTCCATTCCTTGAACAGGACGGGGAAAGCAGAAGGACAACTGGTAGGAGGCAACCTTTCGATACTGTACAGTTTGTGCGGATCGCAAAGTGGAATAGATACTACCGGCAAGATACTTTTTATAGAGGACCTAGACGAATACCTCTACCACATCGACCGCATGCTGATGAACCTGAAACGCAATGGCATGTTTGAACATTTGTCAGGACTTGTAGTAGGACAACTGAGCAACATGCACGACAATACCGTATCCTTTGGCAAAACAGCAGAAGAAATTGTATGGGACAGCATAAAGGAGTATAAATTCCCCGTGTGTTTTGACTTTCCAGCCGGGCATAACGGGATCGGAAATCGAGCCATGCTTCTAGGAAGGACTGTCAGAATGGAAATTGGCAACGCGACAAGATTGGATTGGGAAGAGTAAAAATGCCCTGGGGTTTAAACATTTTCTTGTTAATCAAAAAAACAGTCGTATATTTGCAATTTTAAAAGCGATACCTCATGTTGCTCATATATGTCCCCAAATTAACCAACAGATTAGGCTACACACTCAATGTAGTCATGCGGGATATTCTTAGGACCGAATTTGCCATCACCACCGATGCAAACACCTTTGAGCACCACCCCGGAGCCAGGATCTGCTATGCCCCCCAACCAATAGAACCTACCGACTCCGTTTTTCTGAAATCATCCCACCTACTTTTTGAAACCGTGATAGGGGAACAGAATTGTCGTTGCTTTGATTTTAATGGAGCTCCAGCCATTTTCCCCGTCTTTCATAAAAGCTCAGCCTTGCCGTTCGACCCACTAGCCGCCATTTTCTACATGCTCTCACGCTATGAGGAATACCTCCCCCATCTAGAGGATAAACATGGCAGGGTAATATCAACCGAAACATTAGCCTATAAAAGTGGTTTTCTCCAAACTCCGGTTGTAGAACGATGGGCACTAATAATCAAAAATCTGATTTTATCCCATTATCCCGAAACAGTCTTTTTGAAGAGAAATTTCAGTTTTGAGCCGACTATTGATATTGATTCTGCGTACTGCTACCTACACAAAGGTTTGTTCCGCACGTGCTTGGGCATACTGCGTGATGGTATCCACTCCAAAGATTCGGACAAAATTCGGCACCGGATACGCACTCTTAGAAGGAGAGAGGAGGATCCTTACAACACCTTCGACTATATCATCAATCTCAACGAACAATACCGATTCCAACTCGTTTTCTTTGCCTTGCTAGGCGACTACAGTATTTACGACAAACCCGTTTCCTACCTTAATAATGAATTTCGGCAACTACTGCAACACATTGGAGACCACTCCAAAGTTGGCATCCACGGTTCCTATAATTCGGCAGATGAGCCCAAGCGATTGGAACAAGAAATCCAACGCTTGGCGGAGATTCTCCATCGACCTATCTATCGGAATAGGTATCATTTTCTCCGGTTCACACTACCCAAGGGTTATAGCAATCTAGAGAAACAAGGTATTACACAAGACTACTCTATGGGCTTTGCCGATCAGCCCGGTTTCCGCAATGGCTCCTGCACCACCTTGCCATTCTTCCACCTAAGCAAAAATCAGGAAATTAATCTCAACGTACACCCGTTCATTGTCATGGATACTACTTTTCACACTCATATGCGACTTTCACCAAAGGAAGCCATTAGTAAATACCATGCCTTAATGGATGAAGTAAAAGCAGTAGACGGGACCTTCAGCTGTATATTCCACAACCAAAATCTGTGTGAAGAATTTGGATGGGAAGGTTGGCGTGCCGTGTACGAAGATGTACAACAATACGCATATCAATACACACAACAGTAATAACATCAAGCCAACTACCTAAGACGACATAGGACATGATCAACTATAAAGAGAAATTGCACAGCATCAAAGCATTTGTCTTTGATTTCGATGGAGTGATGACTGATGGGAGCGTTTGGACATACACTAATGGTGAGGCAATTCGTTGCGCCGATGTAAAAGATGGCTATGCAATACAATATGCCATCAAGAGGGGATATATCGTTGCCGTCATCTCGGGCGCCACATCTTTGAGTATCGACAACAGAATGAAGTCACTTGGAGTGACACAGTGTAGGACCGGATGCAGAAACAAAATCGAAACCTATAGGGACTTTTTGATTGAAAACGATCTCGAAGAATCGCAGGTCATCTGCATGGGTGACGACATCCCCGATTACCAGATGATGCGCCATTGTGGCGTGGCTGCGTGCCCAACGGATGCCGCAACAGAAATCAAAGAGATTTGCGATTACATATCCGCTAAACCCGGTGGACGAGGGTGCGTGCGGGATATCATAGAACAGACATTACGCCTTCAGGGACAATGGTTTAATCCAAATGATGAGGGACACGATGCATTGAAGTGGTAATATTGGCAAAAATACACGCATATCAAAAGATTAGCTTACATACTGTTTCTGATTGTGCTGTCGATGCCCGTTTTTGCCCAAACGGAGTCCGACAGTACCAATGATTGTACCCAAGTTCCACAAGGCATCACCATGCTAGGCACCTACTATGCCGACAAATTTGTTGGCAGACATACATCTAACGGAGAGATTTTTCGGCAAAACCAATATACGGCAGCACATAAAACCATCGCTTTCGGCACCTACCTACTAGTTGCCTACCCTACCACCGGACGGACTGTCGTTGTGCGAGTAAACGACCGATGCCCAAAATCTAATATATTAGATATGACAAAGATAGCAATTCATGCATTGGGTATTAAAGGTTCTGGAAAAGTTATGGTAACAACCTTGGATCCAACATTGGGATACATGTTCTGGTCCAACCAAGACACCCTTGCCATGACAACAGAGGAATATTTGGCTTACAGGGATAAAAGCAAACGGAAACGGATATCTCCATATCCACATGCAACCAAAGATTCAGAAAAGACAGTGCCGTCCACAGCAAAGGTCATAGGAGAGAGTCCCAAGACCAAAATCGATACCAAACCGACAGAGACAACCGATACTGCCCTGCCGGACAACACAGAGCCCCCTGTTTGGGTAAATGAGAAAGACAGTACTGTTGTAGAGCCCACTCTAAAAGGGCCTCTATACGACTTGGAACTATGCATCGTTGGGTCGCAATATGCGGCATGGTTGGAACGGAAGAGACTGCCTGAAGAGATGCAATCGAAGTTGTTGTTGGAGAGCAATAAACGAAATAGGGAGGTACGCCTGATACTGATATTGGCCGATATCCGTAGCCATGTCGTCAGGACTCAGGCCGAGTTGATTGACCTATTTCCCGAGAGTTGCCTAATTCCACATGGGAAATAGTCAATTAAGGGAGAAGTAGAGAAAAAAAATTTAAAAAAACATTGAATGTAAATATTTATTGCTATCTTTGCAAGTCAAAATTTGGTTTGTCTTTCCGATAGGGGAACAGCCCAGATATGATTGTATACGAAAGATAATTAGATAATTACATGATATCAAAATGAGCGTTCGCATGAGAATCAGATTGAGCAAGAAACTGTCACTTTTGGTGATGGCGTTGGGATTTTCATGTGCAGCCATAGCCCAGCAGGAGCCCCAATTTTCGCAATACATGTTCAACAGAATGTCCTACAATCCTGGCTATGCAGGCAGTTCTGGTTCCATCTGCGCTACGGTAATGTACAGAAACCAATGGATGGGACTCAAACTTGACGCACCTACCACTGGCGGCGAAGCTGGGTCCACACCCACCGACATTCTTTTCAACTTTGACATGCCAGTCAAATTTCTTCATGGTGGGATAGGGTTAACGTTTGTCAACGACAATATTGGCTACCATAAGAACAACCTTATTGCCCTTGATTATGCTTTTCGTATGTTTTGGGGCGAAGGCAACCTTTCCGCAGGTATTGAGGTAGACATGCTTAACAGTACGTTGGCGGTTGAAAATCTGATTGGAGCCGATGGAAACGACCCCATAATTGGTACTCAAGACGCTTCTTCTATGTTGATTGACGGAGCTGTAGGCATCTACTACCAAGTTCCTGGGAAGTATTACTTAGGGCTCTCTGTGAAGAATCTCTTGGGTGCACACAGCGATGAGATTGCCTTTACCAATACCCGCACTGCTTACCTTATGGGCGGGTACGACTACACGCCCGCAAGCGCTCCCCTCATCCGTATTAGACCCTCTGCTCTGATCAAGAGTGCCGGCTTGAGTTATTTTCAGGCGGATTTTTCCTGTTTGGTTGACTATCGCAATGCTTTTTGGGGAGGTTTGGGCTACCGAGTGCAAGATGCCGTTTACTTGCTTGCCGGTGTTCATTGGAAAAAATTCAACATCGGTATTTCTTACGATGTCACTACAAGCAGTTTGGGGTCATACAAAGCTGGGAGAAGTTTTGGATCGCTTGAGCTCTATCTAAAATTCGCCTTCAAGGTAGTAATTCCGCGCAAGCCTGACACACGGTACGGCAACACCATGCTTCTTGATTAACCCCAAAACGTAAAAAACGATATAAAAACGAAACTTTTCGAATGAAATAACGTATAAATAAAAGGTGATAGATAGATTGGCTTGGTCGGAATTTATCGTACACCGCGCAACACTACATATCAAGATAGACAAAAAGTACATTATATGAAAAGGTTATTTTTCTTGCTCGCAGCCTCGGTAATTATTCTCTCCGGTTGCTCTTCAAAATCCTCCAACGGTGAACTGACCGGTGTGTTGGATCGAAACCAATTTGAGGACATTGACCTCAAAGGCATGGTTTTCGTCAATCAAGGAAACTTCAGCATGGGTGCTGGTGTACAAAACAATACCTATGGCGTCACATCCCAGCCTCGCACCATGCAGGTAGCATCCTTCTTCATGGATGAGACCGAGATCACCAACAATGAATATCGCCAATTTGTTGCTTGGGTTACCGATTCTATGGTGCGCAAAATGTTGGCTGAAGGTGGTATGGACGGCTATCAGATTGAAGAAAATGAATATGGAGAACCACTTGACCCGCCTAACATCAACTACAAGACCAAGATTAATTGGGAAGATCCAGAAGTCCGCGAGGCGCTCACTGACCTCTATGTTGCTGAAAAAGACAGATATTTTGGTCGTCGGGAAATCGATGCTTCAAAGTTGAACTATGAGTATTATTGGATTGACTACGCTGATGCTTCCCGTAAAGAGGCTAGTGCACAAAACAAAGAGGAGCACCGTGGCACACTCTATACTGCCCGTCCTAGAGGGTTAAACAACCGTACCGCCTTCGTACACAAAGAGAGGATCAACGTCTACCCCGACACCCTATGCTGGGTTCACGACTACACCTACTCCATGAACGATGACTTCACCCGCAACTATTTCTGCTCTGCAGCCTATGACAACTATCCTGTTGTTGGTATTAGTTGGCTTCAGGCCAAGGCTTTCTGCATATGGCGCAGCAAATTTCTCAATGACTATCTAGCCAACATCAACTATGAGCACATGAATGATTTCCGTCTGCCCTCCGAGGCTGAGTGGGAATTTGCCGCCCGCGGTGGTATTGCAGCCGAGAGTTATCCTTGGGGAGGGCCGTATGTTCGTAACCCGAATGGATGCTTTTTGGCCAATTATGAGCCATTGCGCGGTGCCTATGATGATGATGGCGGTGTCCGCACATTGGTGGTTGGACACTATGCTCCTAATGATTACGGTCTGTATGACATGGCGGGCAACGTTTCAGAGTGGTGCGCTGATGCATACAACGAGTCCACCTATATTGTAGCCAATGCTCTTTCGCCTTATTACAACTACAACGCTCAAGAGAGCGACCCCATTGCTATGAAGCGTAAAGTAGTTCGTGGTGGCAGTTGGAAGGACCAAAAATACTATATTCAAGTCCAGACACGTACCTTTGAATTTCAAGATACTAGCAAATGCTACATTGGATTCCGTTGCATCCAACCCTATATGGGTCGTGTCAAGGGCGACAATCTGAAGACCGCATCCAACATATATTAATTGGCAATATATCTGTTGATAAGCAATATTTGTCTGTAATAACTTAAAATGCATTTAATCATCAAGTAATACAAAAAAGACAATACAATGAGTTGGTTAGACAATTTAGTACGCAGTAAAGGTTATAAAAACTTCATGTCTAAACTTTACGGATGGGGCGCCGCCGTTGTTATTATCGGAGCTCTGTTCAAGATTAATCACTGGCCCGGCGGCACCATTATGCTGATTGTTGGCATGGGTACAGAAACCGTCATCTTCTTTCTTTCTGCGTTCGAGCCCCCACACGTAGAGTTCGATTGGACTCTCGTTTATCCTCAATTAGCCGGCATGGACAGCCCGATTGTGAGTGACCCTAAGCAGCAAATCCAAGATGAAAAAGAGAGCCACACAATATTTAGTAACGATCCAATTACTGCCAAACTTGACCAAATGCTCGAGCAGGCCAACATCACACCTGAGCTCATCGAACGCTTGGGTCACGGTATGGAGAATTTGGCGGAGAGCGCGAACTCTATTAGTGGCATAGCTTCTGCCGCAGCATCCACCGACAAATTTGTCAGTAGCCTTGACAGTGCTGCTGAAGCCGTTGACAAGATGAAGGCGGCTAGTGAAGCAGTCAACAATCTCACCACAATCTACGAGGAAACTGCCCAAGCCCTTACTAGTGGTGATGCATCCTATGCTGATGAGATGAAGAAGTTGGCAGGTAGCCTTGCATCCGTCAACGCCATGTACGAAATGCAACTTCAGACATCGACCAGCCAACTTGAGGCCACCAAGGAAGTTGAGGAACGTATTCAGACCATGATGACCAATTTCGCCGGAAGTGCAGAGGGCGTTCTCAAATACAAAGAGCAGGTAGATGCACTCTCGCGCAAAGTTGCCGAACTCAATAATGTTTATGGCAATATGCTCGCCGCTATGCAGACTCGTCTGTAATGCTTACAGCACAACTAAACAACTAACTGTACACTTTTAACAGATCATTAGCCACTAATTAAAAAAGTATGGGTGCTTCAAACTGTCCGGAAACCCCGCGACAAAAAATGATTCAGATGATGTACCTTGTGTACACCGCCATGTTGGCACTGAACGTGTCGGCTGAGGTTGTAGAGGGCTTCAAGACCGTAGGCAACGCCATGACAAAATCCAATGAAAACATGGTGCTCAAATTGGAGGATACCTACGACAACTTCGAAAATGCCCTAAAGAACAACCCTGCCAAAGTTCAGGACAAGTACAACAAGGCCCAGGAGATTAAGAAACTCTCCAAGGAACTTGTTTACACTATAGACACAGTCACCTACAGTTTCGTTGGCAAGATTGCTTCCAAAGCTGAAATTGAACTGGTAGACCCTTCCGATAATGAAAAAATCATCAAAAGAACCATTCCACTGACAAATGACGATGGTAGCGCTAACTTTGACAGTATTGCAGAGGCGTTGCATGTAGGCGGATTCCGATGGATTAACAAGCTCGATGACAACCATATCGGTACACCGTATTTCATAGGTAATGCGGAGGGGGACGAAGCGTCCGCCGGCGCTGCCGTCCTTATCAAAAACAACATTATTGAGTACAAAAACAAAGTTCGCGAGATTTTGGGGGCCGATTCAATTCATGTCAACTTAGGTCTAAATGTAGAGGACTACTCCTTGAATTCTGAGGGGAAGCCTACATCTTGGGAACAACTCAACTTCAATAATACCGTTGCAGGTGCGGCACTAGTCACCCTGACCCGTATGAAAGCAGAGGTAATGAATGCTGAGTTCGATGCTGTAAACACACTTTACAAACAGGTCAAGTCCAATGACTTTTCCTTCGATAAAGTTTCTGTAATTGCTTACTCGAACAACTCCTATATTATGAAGGGTGGAAAATATGAGTTGACCGTTAATGTAGGCGCCTACGATTCAAAAGCTAAATTTGAAGCTAGTGTTGGTGGGCAACATTTCACATCCAATGACACTGGTGCAATAATCTATTCCACCACTTGTAACACCACTGGACCTAAAACAATTACAGGCACTGTTTATGTCAAAAAAGAGACTGGTACAGAGAAGTACAATTTTAAACAGAGCTACTATGTTGCCGAGCCCATGGCTGTGTTCGAACTGACCGAAATGAATGTAGTTTATATGGGTATCGACAATCCTATCAAAATTTCGGTTCCCGGTGTTGCTGCCCACAACCTTATGGTCTCATTGGCCGACCCCAGTCAAGGCACTCTCACAGCTGATCCCAAGTCTGGTGTTGGACACTACATCATCAAGCCCAAGGTCAACAAAGGCAAGGTTATTGTCAACGCATCTATCAAAGACGGCAAACAGACTCGTTTTATGGGATCCACCGAACTGCGTGCCCGTCCGCTTCCTGATCCAAAGATTTTTTTGGGTAAAGTTGAAGCAGGCAAAGGTATTCCTATCAGTGACCTCAAGAACATGAAAGGACCTCAGGTACGTTATGGACCAGAATTTGCTTTCCACATGAAAACTCCCACAATTCTCAAGCAAACTATTGACATCACCCGAGTCAATGGTGCCACCGATTTGGAGTGCAGAGGACCTGTTTGGACAGCAGATATAATGAGCTACATCAACAAAGCCAAACCTGGTTGCAAGATTACCCTCAGTCTTGATGTTCAGATGCCTGACGGCTCCAAACGCAATGTCAGTAGCACATTCCGTATTACGAAGTAAGAAAGAACAAAAATTAGATATTATGAAAAAAATATTGTTTAGCCTTGGCCTAATGCTTTTCGCCGTTGCTGGTATGCCTGTCAATGCACAGAATATACTCAGTCCGGATGATGAAAACAATTTGAGCAATTTCTACACCCGCACCATGAGCGCCACTCGGCAAGCCATTCCCTACCCAAACCTGCGTGAAAGCGATGTGATTTGGGAAACATGCATTTGGAGAGATATTGACTTCCGTGAAAAGTTCAACCAATTTTTTTATTTTCCAAAGGGAGAAGACAGTTTGAACAACAATCAGGGACGTATCAATTTGGCTTACCTTATCTATAGGAATGCAGCTCTTGGGGAATTCGAAATTTTTGAAGATGATGAATTGAAGATTCCTGTGGATTGGGGTTATATGTACACACGTTTGAACAAGGCTGATACCACAATGACAGACCCCATTTATGACGACTACGGTGAAATCATTGACGAAGGTCACGATACTATCAAGTATAAGTCTTTCAGTTCAGACGATTACTATAAAATTCACATCAAAGAGTATTGGTATATCGACAAACAGGACACACGCATGAAAGCCCGCATCGTTGCACTCGCATTGGTTGACGAGAACTGCAAGGAAGTGGAAGGCGAAATGGAGTGCAACCCTACTACACGCTTTTGGATTCCAATGAACGACATGCGTGTCCGCAATATCTTTGCCCGCACCAATGTCTATGACATGTACAACAACAACGTTGAGCGTAGTTATGACGAGGTATTCATTTCCCGCTATTTTGACAGTTATGTTACCCGTGAAACCAACGTCTACAACCGCGAAATCCACGACTACCTTACTGGTGAAGATGCTCAGCTCGAGTCACAAACCATTGAAGAGCGCATCTTTGACATTGAGTCCGATATGTGGGAATACTAATAAAATCTTACAGCCAAAATTCTGGTAGGATTATACAATCATTTCAAAGAATAAAGAGTTAAGAGTAGATTTTCCATTATTCTTAACTCTTTGTTTTTTAACAGAAAGATGCCCCGACTAGACAAGATAATTATCGCATTCAGCATAGGTATGGCTGCTATTGAGGGTATTCAAGCCCAATACATCGAAACTCAACCAGCCGACTACTACGAACGCACCATGACTTGGGAGCAAAAGCCTCAAAAATATGGTTTCGTGAGAGAAGCAGATGTTTATTGGGGCAAACTACTGTGGCGAATAATTGACGTCCGCGAAAAGGATAACCAGTTCTTCTATTACCCAAATACGCCAGAAGGCATTCGAGGCAGGAAGAATTTGGCCTATGTATTGTGGGATGCCATTAATGCGGGGGAGATTGAACTCTTTGAGGATGACGAGATGAAAATCCCCCTTGATACACAAAAAGTAATCGACAGAGCTACTCGTAGCGACACAGTGCAAATGGAAGTATACGACGACTACGGCGAGGCAGATTACATGACCGTATTTGTGCCACACGAATTTACATCCGACAACATTTACCAATATGCTGTCAAAGAGGCCGTCTATATGGATCGCGCCCGTAGCGGTATCCAAGTGATGAAACTGGGCCTCGCTCCTATGGAGGAGAGATATAAAGTAATCGATGGAGAAACTGAGTATATGGGGACCGTCACTCTCTTTTGGGTTCCCATGCTCTCATGGCAAGTAAGGATTTTGTTTGCGAAGAAAGAGGCTTATTGCCAAGAGAACCTAACTCATCTGCCAACGTGGGAATACACCTTTAATTCCTTTATGTATAGCTCCTTCATCACTCGTGAAGACAATGTTTATAACAGAGCTATTCACGACTATTTAACTGGCGAAGACGCCCTTCTTGA
The DNA here is from genome assembly GCA_964483145.1 of uncultured Bacteroidaceae bacterium. Classification (GTDB taxonomy): domain Bacteria; phylum Bacteroidota; class Bacteroidia; order Bacteroidales; family P3; genus Colimorpha. The sequence goes on along the minus strand of CAZAAK010000005.1, from coordinate 34,371 downwards.
GTCACAAAGAATTGAAGAAGAGATTATGAATATTTCCATAGACATGTGGGAATACTAATGGAGTGCCATTTGCGTGGGATTGTATTAACCCAATGATGCACTGTTTTGCGCATAACAACGCCATTTCTCCAGCACAACCGACATATCTGCAGGCAGCGGACTTTCAAAATGCAAGTGTTGCCCCGTTGTAGGGTGCTCAAACCCAATCACAAGCGCATGAAGCGCCTGCCGCGGTAAAATATTGAAACAATTATCAACAAACTGCTTATATTTTGAAAAGGTCGTTCCCTTTAATATTTTGTCACCCCCATAGGCAGAATCATTGAATAAAGGATGACCAATGTGTTGCATGTGCGCCCGAATCTGATGTGTTCGACCCGTTTCCAAAACACATTCTACAAAGGTGACATAGCCGAAACGTTCCAATACCCGCCAATGCGTTACAGCATATTTGCCGCGCGCCGGATCGTCTGTCACATGCATCACACGTCGGTCCTGTGGGGAACGTTCCAAGTTCCCTATGATAGTACCGTTTTCTTCTTCAAAGCCACCCCAAACCAAAGCGTTGTACTTTCTTTCAATTGAATGCTCAAAGAACTGTTTTGCCAAAACCACCTGCGACACTTCGTTCTTTGCTACCAACAGCAACCCAGATGTATCTTTGTCAATGCGATGTACCAAATAAGGGGTTACAGGGCTTCCATCTCGGGACTTCTTATCCCTAAAATAGTACAAAAGGCCATTAAGCAAGGTCCCAGTGAAGTTGCCGTAGCCGGGGTGTACAACCATTCCCGGTTTCTTATCCACAACCAAAACATCCTCGTCCTCATACACTATATCCAAAGGTATCGGCTCTGGTCGAACCTCTATATCGTGAGGGGGTTCAGGCAGAAGAATGCTGATGACATCACAAGGCTTTACCTTATAGTTCGGCTTGGCAGGCTTATCGTTCACTCGTATACATCCCACTTTGGCAGCAGTTTGGATTTTGGTGCGGGAAATACCTTCCAAATGCATCTGGATGTATTTATCCATCCGCAACATAGCTTGTCCCCTATCCACAACAATGCGGTGATGCTCGTATAATTCAGAATCTCCCTGTGGCTGGAGTTCCTCTAGCTCTTCAATCATAATACAACAACTTTTTTTGTGGTCAACTTCCCTACCTTAACCAGATAGACACCTTTGGGCAAGGATGACACAACAACCCTTGAGCCGGAATATACTAGAGAATTCCTATATACTTCACGCCCCATAACATCATAAATTACAACCATTCCGCTCTGATTTGAGGTTACCTCAATACAACCATCCCGAGAGCGAACCAACGGTTCGGAATCATCTAAAGACGAATTTATCGACAAAGATCCTAAACGCCCGAAACAGGGTCTAAGCATTAAGGCTCCATGCAGTATACTAGATTGCCATGTAGCACTTGTAAGGAAGAAAATATGAGAGGACGCATCATTGTTACGGTCGAATCCAAGGTTTATATAGTCAGGAGTAGTTTGTTCAAATCCAATATATATGGTTCCGCTACACATCAAAGGCTCTTCCAAATCATAACACACATATTTATTAAAACCTCCAAATATAGGCTTTCTTCTATTCTCATCTTTGTAAATTATATTTCCCGGCATTCCATCAGCATCATCCCACACTGTTATCGAAAACCTAATATCTTCATTTTCGTCAAGCAAAGTGCGATTAAAATATAACATTACGCCCTTGAGTGTATCCTCTACATTCAATTGAAATTGACAAGCCAATCTAACCTTAGAACTAGTTGAGGTAATTCCATATCCGTTTTCAGCCGTTCCATCGTCATAAGCATAGTAATTGTCGAATATTTGTGCAAATCGGATAGTATCATTCTGACAATGTGCATCACCTGTTACCCCCTCCCTCACACCATGTTCGACAGTAAAAACAGCTGGAGCACGCATCCCTTCAGGAAATGCATAATCTAAAGCTGGTCTGGCATGTGGTTGTGAAGTTTGATAGCGATTCCCCAGCCAATAAACTGGCACATTTTCGTAGCCTCCGGTGTAGGTGTATATGTCCTCTCCATCCTCATTCAAGATCCGGTATCCATAGTTGGAAGCTAATTCTTCTGAATAAAGGTTAGTTATCGTCAAAGACAGCGTATCCTTCATTTCTACTGGTGTATACTGCTTTGCCGGCATCGCTTGATAGTTCCTCAACAAGGAAGGTGCTGGGTTGACAAAGGCTAAGTCTCTAGCTGTCGAGTCGCCACACCGACGGCCAGCGTCTAGTACAACATAGTCAATGTTCCACTGATCAGCGTTGCTTAGGATGCCTTTCTTGGTCATGTTGTCCAAACTACAGTAATTTCTGAACCGAAAACGAAACCCATTCTGCAAGAAAGTTGTATCTTCTATCAACAAATCTACGAATTGCCAATAGTTGCCCGTACGGGCATACAGCGAATCTGCTTCACACCCCGAAATGCTCCAAACATTGTGCCAAACACCGGTATTAGGGGCATAAAACTCCAAAACAAGAGAATCCTGATCCTCGGGTGAATCCCCCACACGCTCCCACATGTTGCCATAGCCACCTCCTGGTATATAAAAGAAGCTCAAGTATATGGAATCACCACTTGCCAGACCTCTTGGATACGGACTAAAAACAGAATCCAACCGAATGGCATAAGAGACCAATGTGTCGCCGCCAAAGAGTTGACTAACTGCGGTGGGATAAAGGTTACCATTTACATCAAACGCATCTAATGTAACCATACCGACCGTCGGAGGCAATGGGGCGTAACCTTGATTCACGTTGGACCCTCCCAAATCCCACTTACTTAAAGATATAGTCGTATCCGAAAAATCGTCAAAGAAAGGAAGCGTTAGGACTTCCGCTGACTTTCCCGACTCCGATGTTGGATGTTTCAGAGGCAAAAGTACCTCTTGCGCCGAGACTGACAACACGCACAGCAACAGTCCTAATACGGAAATAGAATACCTCATAACAATTCATCACTACCAGTCCCAACCATCGTCAAAATTGGGGACCTCTTCGTCGTAATAGGAATCATTCTCGTCTTCTAGTCCATCAAACTCTGTTCTGAAAATCTTGGAAGAATCGACTTGAAAGTTGGAAATAATGCGTTCCACATCAGCGTCCGTAGCATCGCAATACCATATATTCACATAAGTTCCCAACGGATAACGAGTAACCCCAGTATAGTCCGGATCCAACTTGTAGCATACACAATGGTTGCGATCGATCACACCGTCAAAATATTCATGCCCAACATTCATCGAGGCCGACAGAATCCCTCTACGCGCCTTGCTCGGAATCTGCCCTATCACGAATGGCACCCGCGTTCCTTTCTGCGCCTCCCCCAAGCCAACAGTCAAATCTACCACCGCACCCGAGTTCATTTTTTCTCCAGCATAGACCATCTTCCCATTGTAGGACGACTCTAAGATTACATTACGATAAGGGCTGTCCACAAACCTCAACCTACCGCAACGCAAACCTGCAGCTTCCAAGGCCGACACTGCGCTACGTACAGTCATATTTGACAGTTCCGGCAACACCACGTCCGAAGGCGCAAAGGTTGTCACCGTCACATATACCTTACGACGAGTTTTTATCATTGTACCCGGCTCGGGATCCTGCTGCAAAACGATACCGCCCTCCCGTTCGGCATCGTATACCGAATCAATCACCACAAAATCTAGATGATATGGATTATCTTTCTTCATTTCAATTAGTTCAGACCCTCGATAATCCGGCAATTCGTACTCCTTACCCTGACGGGCAACCACCTTAATGAACCAAAAGGCTAAAATCAATATTGCGGCAGACACGGCAAGCATTATGATGAAATGCTTAAGAAGGGGGTGCCTAACAAAGAAATCCTTATCCATAGTGCTCTTTATAACGGGATGGCTGCAAATTTATTGTATGACTTGGCCTTCTACCAAGTCACCAATCAAGGTTGCCGCAGTACAACGCGCCACCTTGACTTTTACATACTGTCCCGGCTGCACATCATGACGGTCGAAAACGATGACTTTATTTTGACTATTACGCCCAAAAAACTGTTTATTGCTCCTATGCGATTCTCCTTCCACTAGCACCTCATACACCCTACCTATCTCACGTTGATTGTTTTCCAACGCCATCTGCCCCTGCAAGGCTATAATCTCCTCTAAACGGCGCGTTTTTTCCTCTTCGGGTACATCATCCTCTAGATGTTTTTCGGCATAAGTGTTTGGGCGCATGGAGAACTTGAACATATAAGCATAATCATATCCCACCTTCCTGAACATATCCAAAGTCATCTGATGATCCTCCTCCGTCTCGCTGCAAAATCCAGCAATAACATCCGTGGTAATGGAACAATCGGGCAAATACTTCCTAATGGCAGCAATACGATCTAGATACCAAGCCGAGTCGTAGTGTCTGTTCATCAGTTTCAGCATTCTGTCACTCCCACTCTGCACAGGAAGGTGAATACATTTGCATATGTTATCATAGCTCGCCATTACTTTCAACAATCTATCGCTCAAATCCTTGGGGTGCGATGTCGCAAAACGAACCCGCATTTTTGGACTCACATCCGCCACCCTACGTATCAGTTCAGGGAAGTCAACCACCACCTCACCGTCCCTCCAGCAGTAGGAGTTGACATTCTGCCCAAGCAACGTAACCTCCTTATATCCTTTTTCCCACAGGCTGTTGGCCTCCGACACAATGGTTTTGGGATCGCGGCTACGCTCCCTACCTCGAGTATAAGGCACCACACAATAGGCACAGTAATTCTGGCAACCACGCATAATGGAGATATAGGCAGATATGCCGTTGCTGTTCAGCCTTACAGGTTCAATATCGTCATATGTTTCTGTCGTACTCAACTGTGTTTCAGCAACTTTTTTTCCATACTCCCGCACTTGTGCCAATAATTCTGGCAGTCGTCTATATGCGTCCGGCCCCACCACAAAACTTACATTCTCTTCTTCTACCATCAGTTGACTCTGCAGACGTTCGGCCATGCAGCCCAGAATACCGATTCTCAACCTGGGGTTATGTTGCTGCTGAGCACGCAATTCCCTCAATCGTTTACGTATGCGCTGCTCGGCATTATCGCGAATTGCACAGGTGTTGATTAGCACATAGTCTGCCTCTGCCATTTCCGCAACCACTTCATAGCCTTCTTTCTGCAAAAGAGAAGCCACTATCTCGCTGTCGGCAAAATTCATCTGACAACCATACGTTTCTATGTATACTTTAGACATTAGTATTTTTGATAATTGAAACTATTCTTTAACTATTTCCCTGACATCGAATCTCCTACCATGTCTCTTCACTCCCTTATATATCCCACTAATCTGTCGTAACGATCGTTGGGGGCACGATAATAAACATATACCGTGTAGGTATTGTCCGTTTCGTAATGGTCTCCTTCTAGCACTGCGGTCTGCCCAAGAGACTCTCCTACCGGCAAAAACAGCAACTGATAGGCATAATAACCTTGCTTTAGATACAATCGCAACGTGTAGGCTTTCAATTCCATGTTATACTCCATGTGGCTACGTTCATCCATGTGCCATTGCGTCAAATCACCCACTACATATATGCTCCCGTTCAAGAATGGATATTCCATCGGAAGCGAAAAATTTACATGCACGTAGTCCGCCTCCGTTTGCTTGTTGGTTCTGTCCCATACATTCACCTTCATCCCTCCATTGAGGGTAGTTTCCGTAATGAATGCCTTACCAGACCGATCTTCCAAAGGCTTCAACAAAGCATACCATTCCCCCCCGTATTCGTTTATCTGCCACACATTGTACATGGCCGTGCGGATATTACTAAGGTCAAAGTAACGGAATGTGTTGCCACTGTTGAAGATATTCTCTGCATGATTTCTAAAGCACAGCGCGCCATCGCTATAACCTCCAAACCGCAACCTCCGCATGTTATCCCTACGACCATTTTGCTGCACAACTACATCGTAGTAATCCGGATTCAGCACTGGCGGAAGCATGTCACCCGTGTAGTCGATGTTGTCTTTCACCGTCACATCCACCTCACGACGCTCGAGCACCTCAACATTATCATATGGCACTCCAACGGCAACGCCGACTCTGGCGGAGCCCTCTGTCACACAAAATCTTTTAGTAAGCAAAATGCTATCCGGATAATCCTGTAGGTAGACTGCCACCACATAGTTACCAGAAATCAGTAGCTGACTGTGTTGGGCTGGTATGTATTGGTAGTAATTGACGTATGGTTGCAAGGTGGTAAAGGAACTATTGTAGTTTTCAATAGGGCCTTCCTCAAATCCGCTAATGTACTCGTATGGCTCCATGCTGTCCGCTTGCCACTTGCCATTGCAGTGCCAAATACGGTAACGATAATTGCCTACCTCAACTCCTAATACATCAAAGCGCAACAGTAACCGATCTTCGCTACCAAGCGTCATTACTGGAGGCTCCAGTTCGACCCCATTTTTGTATAGCGTAACCGTTTTCACATCTTCCACCCAATTCGAATCCGTCACTATTTGGGCCCATAATGTACTGCCCGTCCCTACCACGAGAAACGGCAATATCATGGACAGCAACAATATACCCCTCTGCATAGAATATACCTTATAAGCAAAAAGCAAGTGCAAAGATACAAAAAAAAATCCGCCTGACGGATTTTCCCATTTCAACAGTTTCACGGCACCTTCATCACTCCGAAAACATTCTTCAACTGTATTTTCCCATCGCTCGACGCCTAAATCACCCTGCCGTTATCCGTCTTTCCACATCATTAACAACTAGCCCAGCTAAGGCCGCCCCAAACATCATGGTCACATGCGGCACAGTGCCATTGATTCGGTCTTTTAAGCCAAGCTCCAGATGAATCTCGTCTGCCATTACCTTCCCTTTGTTTTCCCTCGGCAACTCAGTGCTGTATACACACTGAAATTTATGAGTAGGGTACTCTTCCATCGACCGAAACCGCTTCCTGAGCATCCGTGCTAAGGGGTCTCCCTTTACATCCCAAAATTCCGCTCTGGCAATGGCAAACGGATTGGTTCGCAATGCTGCCCCCATTGAACTGAAAAATGTTATCCTATGACTCTCCTTCATCAGCCGCGTAGCGTGCAATATCAAGCTAGCCTTGTCTTTCAACGAGTCTATGGCATCGACAATATAGTCATATGTTTCCAAGCCGAACTCACTAGCGCTTTCCTCACTATAGACGCTTTGCAAAGCGTCAACCTCCACATTTGGGTTGACCTCTTGTAGGTGTTTTTTCAGCGCATCCACTTTCGCCATCCCTATAGTCTTGCTAGTTGCCATCAATTGCCGGTTCACATTGGTTGGACTCACCACATCGCTATCCACTATAGCGATATGCCGCACCCCCGACCTCACTAGGCTTTCCACGCACCACGATCCTACACCCCCCACGCCAAACACTATCACCCGCACCTGCCCTATAAGGTTCATAAAGTCACCCCCCATCAGCAATTCTGTCCTGCCAAAAAAAGAGCTTTCTTTTTCTATCATAGCCTGTTTTACACAAAAAAACCTCCAGCTCAACGCCGGAGGTACACCTTTGTGGTCTGTGGCAGATTCGAACTGTCGACCTCTTCCGTGTGAAGGAAGCGCTCTGAACCAACTGAGCTAACAGACCAATATTTCTTCAATTCCTCTTTCAAAAAAAAGGCGAAGCACGGCTCCACCTTCTTCTAGTGATCTGTACAAGATTTGAACTTGTGACCTCTTGCCTGTCAAGCAAGCGCTCTAAACCAACTGAGCTAACAGATCGTCTCTCTCGAAAAGCGGTTGCAAAGGTACGAATAATTTTTGAACTGGCAAAATACTTTTTCTGCAGAATGGATAATTTATTGATTCTAAGACGCATATTTTTTATCCCATACTATTTTTCAAACTTGCAAAACGCCAAATCAAGCCGTCTTGAAACTTCATTTTGTTTCAAAATCTGCGAATTATAGCCCATACAAGCAAAAATGATTATTATATACTGTCCTACAACATATTATGGTGCATCTTTGCACACCAACACTCATTTTCTGCCAGTGGTAGCCACACACCATAAAGATGCACTGTCGGCTCACTCGGCCAATGCCGACAAGAAAATCTTTCTAGAAAGCATAGAAAAATTGCAAATTGCAAAAAAAATAGTATCTTTGCAACTTGAACAGTAATATTAATAACAACTTTTAAATCTGAAAATCATGAAGAAAGTCCTTTTGGCTATTGCCGTTGTCGCAACTGTGGTCTGCTTCAGTTCCTGCAAGAAAACTTGCACTTGCACCACCTATACAGCTGGCGCCGTTGTCACCACCTCCGAAGTCAATCTCAGCAACTATGACGGTGTAAAAAAGTGCAGTGAGCTTCCCTTGAACAACTACTCCAATGCCATCAAGACTGGCATAAAGTGCGAATAGCACGCACCCAAAGCCTACCACACAACGGTTGCCGCCTTCCAAGGGTGCAACCGTTATTTTTTTATCTTTCCATTAAAACGACCTCAGCCCATGGGGGATTTCTCCGTTGCTAGCAACAATAGCGACCCAGCAAGCCTTGCCACCTATTTTTTCTTTCCAAACCCAAACATCGGCAACTCCACATTGCGGAATGCCGAAAGTATCGGATTCCCTGATGGTATTTCATTGCCATAAATTCCGGCAATGAGGCCCTTGTACTTTTCCAACAATACCTTGCGCCGTATCTTCAGTGTTGGCGACAGCAATCCATTATTGGCAGTCCACTCGTCCGCCACTAGACGGAAATTCTTTATCTGCTCATGTGCCGCAAAATCCCGGTTGCTGACGGCAATCACCTCTCGGTATTTCTCCTTTACCTCGGGCAACGCCAATAGCGCTTCATTATCGCGATAATGCAGGTGATGCTTTAGCGCCCAATAGTGCAAAGTGTTGAAATTCGGCGAAATGATGGCCGATGCGCTCTTCTCGTTCTCCCCTACAACCATCACCTGCTCGATATACTCCGACTCCCGCAACTTGTTCTCCAGCAATTGCGGTGCAATATACTTGCCTGCGGACAATTTAAAAATATCCTTCTTGCGATCGGTGATGCGCAAATAGCGAGGGCCTCCTATGCCACTGCCCACCAGTTCGCCTACATCTCCAGTGTGAAACCAACCCTCTTTGTCTATCACTTGGGCAGTGTACTCGGGGTCCTTATAATAGCCCATCATCACATGCGGCCCACGGGTCAAGATTTCGCCATCTTCAGCAAATTTCACTTCCGCCCCTTCCAAAATAGGCCCAACCGTGCCTATCTTCACCCAACCCTTGGCCGGATTGTTCACCGCAATCACAGGCGATGTCTCCGAAAGGCCGTAACCTTCATGTATATAAATACCTGCTGCAGCAAAGGTTCGCAACATCCTAGGCTGGATACTGCTAGAGCCTGTAATTACGCACAGCTCATGCCCACCAAAATTCTCACGCCAATGGCGGTAGACCATCCGATCGTAAAACCATTGCGAGAGCTGGTAGAAAAGCGACACTTTCTGTAGGTTGGAGTAGTCCCAACGGGCACCATGCTTAAATGCACGGTCGTAAATCTTTTTCTTGATGCCCTTTAAATCCTTTCCAGCAGCATACAGTTTGTCGTACACCATTTCCAGCACACGAGGCACAGCACAAAATCCATCGGCATGTAGTTCTTTTAGATTCTGCTGGATAGTACCCATACTCTCGGCGTAGTAGATCCCCACCCCACGATACTGGAAGTGATAGTTCATGCTACGCTCATATATATGGTTCAGTGGCAAAAAACTAAGGGCTATGGACCCGGCCGGCATATAGTTAACTTTGGCGTGTGCCAAAAAGTTACTACAAAGATTCCGGTGCGAAAGCATCACTCCCTTGGGGTCGCCCGTAGTACCTGAAGTGTAAATCAGCGTGGCGCAATCTTCCGGGCGGATACTCTCCTTCAAATGCATCAACTTAGGAGCGTTTTTCTCCTTGCTACCCATACCCAATTTAAGGATATCAAAAGTGCGCGGATAACCATCAATTTTCTCCAAAGTGTACACCTTGGGCGCGTTCTCGAGCCTCTCCAACGCCGGGGAAACGCGCCTAAGCATAATGCGGTTACTCACAAACATATATTGTGCCTCGCTGTGCCTGATTATGTGCATGTAGTTCTCCACACTCAGCGTGGGATAGATGGGCACATGTATCACCCCTGTCAAGGCGCAGGCCATGTCGGTAAAGTTCCATTCCGGACAATTAGCCGTCATTGTAAGAATCTTATCGCCAGGCTTCAAACCCATTTCCAATAACCCGCAGGCCATATAATGGGCAATATAATAGTATTTTTTCGTGCTGTATTTAACCCACTCTCCCTTCTCCTTTGCACACAGGACATCCTCTTTGTCAGGAAATTGCTCCAACAGGTAATCCAATAGGTCGAATGTACGCGTTATCTCCATCTTTCGCTACAATAGATTTTGCAAATATACAACTATTTTTCGGATTACCAACTTTTCTTTTTCTTCCTTTATGACCCTTAGGCACTTCCCAGACAACAAACCGAGACCACATTGACGCCAGATAGGACCAAGACTATAATCCCTACGAAAATTCAGACAACTGTATTGAAACCCAGAAAAAGTTGCATCTTTGCAGCAAAAAAAAGAACTAAAACATGGAACGGCGCCTTGTGCACCTCCTTGGAAACAATCTCGGCCCAAGTTTTGTTAGGACTTTCCATAAATATGACAGGATCTATGGGTACATAAGCGTAAGGCGAATCATGGTAACCACTTGGGTAAAGCGCAATGTCTTTTGATACACCGCGAAGAATGTTGGACTGCGCAAGCCTGCTCCGCCCGGCTGGATAGTCCTTGCCTAGGTAGCAAAGGATGGGTGACTTCGTCTTTTTGTTTACCTTTTGTTTACTTTTCATTTACCTTTTGTTTACCTAACCTAAACAAAAGGTAAATGAAATGTAAATGAAACCTAAACAAAAGGTAAACAAAAAGACGAATCTACCTTGGCCCCACCACTAGGTTAAATGTGCGCGTCCCTCGGCCTTTTATGCTGCCTGCATTAGGTCCTTGTGGCTTTGCATGCTGCCCTAAGTGGCTTTAGAGAATTGGTGTGCGGCACTTGCCGCCATTATGCAGTAGGTTTCGCGCGCCGCTGCGGTTCCGCTGCCGCCAGCGCACTGGTAACGCATGTCGCCGTTGGTAGCATTTGCCTGCTCATTCAGCCGGGATATTATTGTTAGCTAGCAAAATGACTGCCGTTGCCCTTGAGAACATATTTTTTTTGACAAAACAAAGATAGGAAAAATGGCTGACACCTCGTAAAAAGTGTCAGCCATAATTTTGCCGAAGCAGAAAGGTTTTACCAAAGGGCAATAATCTTCAATCCTTCGCTAAAAACGTAGGACCTCCCCGTCCAATTTGGCGCTAACGAGCTCGTCGCCACGGTAGACAAGTTTGAGGGAAAAGAATGGCTGGTCGGGATTCATGATCAAGCGAAGGAAAATCCTGTCGCCCTCCCAAAGGTTAAGGTCGAAGAGCCGTTGCTGGTCCACCCATTGTAGGTCGCCCTCGTTACAGACAATCTCCTCACCGCTCCACTCAGAAGCGGTAAAAAGATGCATATATTCGCAAGGCCACACATCGCTAATAAAAGTAACTATACCTCGGTAGCGCCAACGAACTACCTCCAATCCGGTTTCTTCCTTCACCTCACGCACCATGCATTCATCGGGGCTTTCGTCCTTTTTGCATTTGCCGCCTACACCTATCCATTTATCGTGGCTAGCATCGTTTTCCTTTTTTACGCGGTGCAGCATTAGATACTCTGCGCCGCGTTCGAGATAACAAAGGGTGGTTTGCTTCATGCGACTATCTGTTATTGAGTTTTTTCATTTGCCAAAAATGATACCACTCGTATACAATTGGTACCACTACAACGTTTAGTAGCGTGGAGGTGACAAGACCGCCAAGAACCACGACTGCCATCGGGGCCTGAATCTCGTTGCCGGGATGGTCGGCAGCCAAAATCATGGGCACCAGAGAGAGAGCCGTGGTGAGGGCTGTCATAAGGATGGGGTTGATGCGGTCGAGGGAGCCTTGCATGATAAGGTCGCGGGGCTTTACACCCGCACCGGTGCTTTGGGCAAAAAGCGCTTGAAAACGCGACACCAACAGGATGCCGTTGCGCGTGGCAATGCCAAAGAGGGTAATGAACCCGATAAGCGCAGGGGTACTTATGGTATTTGAGCCTAGCTTGATTGCCAACACCCCGCCTATCAACGCCAAGGGCAAGTTGATAAGGACAATGAGCGAAAGGGTAAGATCCTTGAACTCCGTGTAGAGGAGCAGATAGATGACAACCAAGGCAACAATAAAGACCAAGATAAGTGTGCGTGTGGCACTCTTGGCGCTCTCGAACTGTCCACCGTACTCGATGCGGTAGCCTTCGGGCAGAGAAATCTGATCCTCTACAACTTCTTGAATATCTTCCACCACGCCTATGGCATCGCGACCGCTGACATTGGCCGAAACCACTAGCTTCCGCTGGACGTTCTCACGCGATATAGTGTTAGGTCCTCCTACCGAAACCACTTCAGCCACAGTACCAAGGGGCACTTTGCCACCGTCGTAGGTATCGATAAGTGCATCCTTAACATCCTCTATAGTGAGGGTATCGTTCGGAAAGCGTTGTTTGAGCACTAGGTCGAAACTGCGCTGTCCCTCGTAAATATCCCCAACCTTCTTGCCATTGAAGGCACTCTCCACAAAACTATTGAACTGCTCCATGGTGATGCCGTACCTCGCCAGCATAGGACGATTGGCACGCACCTGCAGTTGAGGCGTCTCGGACTGTTGCTCCACATTTACATCAACCAACCCCTCAATGCCTTCGACCGAACTCTTTATTTGATTGCCTAACATATAGAGCTTACTTAGGTCGGTACCAAAAATCTTGATGGCTATAGTGGCTTGTGTGCCGCTAACCATATGGTCAATACGGTGGCCCAAAGGTTGCCCCACACTGGTGACAATGCCGGGAATGGAACCCAATCGGGCACGTACATCAGCCATCACCTCATCCTTGCTGCGGTCGGAGAGCTGAAAGTTGACGTCAATCTCAGCGCCGTTGGTCGCCTGAGAATGCTCATCTAGCTCGCCACGGCCCGTACGGCGCGAGGTAGAAGTCACCTCGGGGATAGAGAGTAGCTCCTCTTCCAAAAGTTTGCCCAGTTTATTGCTCTCCTCCAAAGAGATGCCTGGCTTTGCCACCGCAGCAATAGTAAGAGACCCCTCGTTGAAGGGTGGCAAGAAATCGCGGCCTACGGTGAAAAGCAACCCCACAGCCACCACCAAAAGGGCAACTGTGGTGAGAATAACCGGGCGCCTGTGCCCGAAAGCCCAGGCAAGCAGATGTTGGTACCCTTTAGAAATCCATGATGAGAGCCAACTGTCCTTTTCCCGACGGTTAAGGTAAGCCTCGTTGGAAAGAAGGAGCTTACAAAGCAGGGGGGTGACAGTCATGGCAACAAGTAGCGACATAAAGAGTGCAATCAGGTATACCACACCGAGAGGTTTGAGCATACGACCCTCGAGTCCATTAAGGAAAAAGAGGGGCGTAAAGGTAATCACAACAATGAAAGTGGCGTGGATAATGGAGCTACGGATCTCGGAAGAGCCATGGAACACCACATTGTAGGCTGTGTCGCGCTGGTCGGGCGGCAAGCGATGGTTCTGGCGCAACCGCTTGTAGACATTCTCCACATCGATAATGGCATCATCAACCAAAGAACCAATGGCAATGCACATGCCGCCGAGCGTCATTGTATTAATCTCATACCCAAGTAGATGCAAACAAAACACTGTACCCAATAACGAAAGCGGTATGGATATGATGGAAATAAGGGTAGTGCGGAAACTGCCCAAAAAGAGAAAGAGTACAACGACAACAAAAAGGGCACCCTCAAGCAGTGCCTCACCCACATTACCCACAGACGACTGAATAAAGTCGGCTTGACGGAAAATATGAGTATTCATCTTGACATCTGCGGGGAGTGTTTTGGCAATATTCTGCAAATTGGCCTCGATATTTTCCGTAACGCGCAAAGTGTTGATATTTGGCTGCTTGGAAATAGAAAGAATAATTGCAGGGCGAGCATTACAAGAGGCATAACCCATCTTGGGAGCATTACCCACACGCACTTCGGCCACATCGCTCAAGCGAACCGGATGACCTTCATACATCTTGACCAAAGACTGGCCCAACTCGTCAACATCGTTGCATCGACCCATACCCCGAAGGGCATACTCATTGTCGTAATCGCGAATAACGCCACCAGTGGAGTTCTCGCTGAGGCTATACCCGCATGCCTCTATATCGGCCATAGTTACGCCATAGACTTGCATACGGAATGGGTCGGCAAGAATCTGATACTGTTTTAGATCGCCACCTAGAATAGTTACCTGGGAGACGCCCCCTGTGCCAAGAACGGCAGGCTTGACCACCCATTCGGCAATGGTCCGCAACTGCTGCTGGGTGGTCGGCTCGGAGACCTGCGCAGAGTCGTCAATCTGCATGCCGACAAACAATATTTCGCCCATAACACTGCTTTGAGGCGTCATAACGGGGGTGATGCCCTCGGGAAGCTGTTCGGCGAGGGTTGCCATTTTTTCGCTGACAATCTGGCGGGCACGGAAAACATCCATACCCCAATCAAACTCGACAAAAACAAAGCTAGCTCCCGGCATTGAAGTGGAGCGGACTCTGCGAACATTGGTGGCGCCATTGACTGCTGTTTCGATAGGAAAGGTTACAAGTCGCTCCACCTCCTCGGAGGCCATGCCGTGGGCATCGGTCATTACTACCACTTGCGGGGCGGTAAGGTCAGGAAAGACGTCAATGTCGGTACGGTTGGCCGACCACAATCCTGCCACCACCATAAGAATGGCCGCCACGAGGATAAAAAGCTTGTGGTCCAAGCTAAATTTGATGATTTTATTGAGCATTGAGATAATTCTTTTTTATTGAAGTTCAACAGAATATAGTACGAGGTGAAGTTGCTCGAGCTCCCGAGCGGTATTCCAAATTTCCATCTCGACTTCGTTATAATAGTTCACTTGCAAGAGATATTGCTCTAAGTCGATTTCGCCTGACGCTAGGGCCTTATCCAACAAGGCCACACTATTGCTTTGGCGAAAGGCAGTCTTGAGGTTGTGAAGATTGCGAATGAGCGCCTCGTGACGGTGGAACATGCAACGGAGGTTGTTGAAGGTCTCAGTACGTTTGGCAGTAAGGGCTTCCTGAGAGGCCGAAGTCTGCAATTTGGCAGTTCTAACGGCGCGCTGCTGACTCCACAGAGGTAACGAGAGACCTAGCTTGACCCCTCTCCACGTATCCCCGACCACATTCTCTGAAGCATACCCTACCGAAACTTGCGGAAGCCACTGCGCCCGGCTGAGCTGCTCCTGTTGCTGACTGACAGCCACGTTGTTATCGAGCTGCCGAAGAACCGGAAGACGCATTTCCATTTGCTCATACCACGACTCAAAGCTTGCCTCCACCCACACAGAATCGTAGTCCATTTGAGGGAAGTGGTAGCTGTCGACATTCATCAATCGGCACAGGTCATGGGTAGCATGATCCTCCATAAGATTGGCCTCGGCGGCTTTGTTTTGCACATCGGCAAGGTTCATCTGAGCCCTATTGTACTCAAGGATGGAGCAATCGCCCAAATCGTAGCGGCGCTGGTAGAGCTGGGCCAACTTGATTGCAGCGGTGCAACGGCGGTCGTAGATTTTGGCCACATTGCGGTAATAAATAAGGTCGGCACAAAGTTGCTGGACTTCTAGCAAAGTTTGATAGCGAAGTTGCTGATACTCCAATCCAGCAGCATTTTCCTGTAATTTGCGTAGTCTGGCACGGCGCACCAACACAGAGGGCATCTCAAAGGACTGCGACACGCTCAAGTCCCAACGGATACCATTTGCAGCAGGGTCACCCCAAAAATAACCAGCCTCTACTTCGGGGTCGTCAATCAAAGCGCCCACATAAGCAGTAGCCTTTTCGGCTTCGGCATGCCGAGAGGCGGCCAAGAGGGTTGGATTCTTTGCCTCTACATCCTTCAACACTTGGGCATAATGGGGCTGCGCCAAAGAGGTTAAAGAGATGGAAAGAAAACATGTTAGCGATAGTATATGCGAAACGAACGTTTTTTTCATTGCGGAATTCTGTTTATGCATTAATGAACATGGCCGGCATGGGGGTCGAGGGCGGCACCGTTCTGCGCCAACCTTACCATGGAGGCTCCTTTGGTAACCACACGTTCACCAGCCTCAACACCAGAGAGTATCTCGGTACAACGGCCATCGGTTGCCCCTAATGAAACCATGCGTTTTTCGAAAGATTCGGGAGTCAGTTGCACAAAGACGAAGAAATTGCCCATTTCCTCAACAATACCCTGATTGGGAATAGTCACAACCTGGCGATCGGAGCGTGTGGTAATGTAGAGGGAAACAAAACTGCCACTAAGTAAGTTACCCGAATTGCGAACCCGGAAAATGACAGGGACCAACGGGCATTCGAGGTCGGTAGACTTGGCATAGGAAACTAGGCTTCCGCCTAACTCGGCCAAAGTGTAGATGTGCGCATCACCAGGTACAACAATATTGGCACCGCTAATGCCAGCTAACTGACTATAATAGCGAGGCTGTACCTCGGCACGAATCAGCATATCTCGGTTCTGCGAAACGGTAACTACAGAATGCCCCGCCTCCACATAGCTGCCATTACTTACATTAATGCGCTGAATGTATCCGCTTATGGGAGCACGCACAATGGCACCTTTCTGTGAAAAATTGCCCTTGAGGTTGTCGTAGGCGGCCTTGGCTGTTTCGTAGACAGCCTTAGCTCGCTGCAATTCGGACTGAGAAACAATCCTGTCCTCAGCCAGTTGTTGCTTTCGTTCGTACTCGACCTTTGCGGCAGTATAGTTGGCGGTAGTTTCCTGCAAGCGAACACTCATATTGTTGTCCGCCATGCCGTTGCTTTCGATAACAAAAAGTTGCTGACCAGCCTTGACAGCGGTCCCCTCTACCAAATTGGGGTTGCTGTAGAGCACCACACCCGAAACAGTGGCAGTAGCTTCGCGCTCATCGCCCTGCGAGGGGAGTACTTGCCCAGTAGCTTTGATGACACTGCCAAAAGACTGAAGACGAAGGGTATCTGTAGCGAAGTCTATTTTCCAACTTTGCTGCTTGGGATAGGTAATGACGCTAGTGGCAGTATGGGCGTGAGCATGTTCATGAGCTTCGCCATGGTCGTGCTCATGCTCGTGTTCATGAGCTTCACCGTGCTCGTGACTGTGCTCGTGGAGCTCTTCATGGGTAGCGGCCACATGCACATGGTGGCAACGGACTTCGGAGACTCCACCAGGGAGCATGACCTCCACCTTCAACTCACCACAACCTGCTTGGGTGGGCATAAAGTGACACTTATAGATACCCGGCTGCTCGGGTCGGTCGATAGTCTCTGTGAGGATATTACCATCCACAATTAGGCTGATTTTAACCTGGGTAGAGTCGAGGGGTTTGAAATCGGAAAGACGCGTAAGGTGGGCAACAACCTCTGTCGTTTCACCTGCGCAGAAAGGATCAGCCTCAGCAAAAAGCTCAAAATCTGCACTATATGCAGTATATTGAACAGTCTCGTGATGATGTTCATGTTTTGGTTCTTCTCCGGCATGGTGACAAGATGAAATTATTAAGAAAGCCAATGGCAGAGATAAAATAAAGGCTATTTTTTTCATAAACAGTGTATTGATATCGAATTCGTAAAATAACACCTCTGCTGTTGCCAAACGGCAACAAGCATGGCAATTTACACAAAACTATAGAATTGCCAATTCAACTTAAGATACCATCGGGGGAGCCCTCAGAAGGGTTGCACCCAACATAGGTCCAATAGAAATCCGAACAACCTCTGGCAACCACCGAAACGGTAAACCTACAACAGCAAGCCCAGAAAAATCGAACTGTACGTTACAAAAATCCAACATCACAAAATTGTTAGCCTCGGCTACTATCAATTCCGACAAGGACCATTGGTCGTCACCCGTAGAAATAATCAAATGGGAGAGCATCTCCTGAATCAGACAAATGTCAAAAGGGTGATGGGTATGATGGTGACAATCACTGCCAGGATGATGGCAACCACCATCGCACTGGCATCCCATCCCTGCATCAAAAAACAATCCTCCGCCTGCCTCAAAATTATGATGATGGTGTGGCACAAAAGCATGAAGCATGATGACCGAACATGCCAAAAGAACAAGTATTTTTGCCACTAAATGCCTCATACTACAAACATTGCAATCGATTCTGGCAAAAGTTATCCGCCTCCGCAACGATTGCAAAAGTAGTAAAAAAAAATGGCTCTACTTCTTTTTCCACCTAGCATCTACAACTTTGCAAGTAACTTGCAAATGCCTACTTGTCACTCACAAAAAAGTAACAACACGCCATGATTATGGTTGCTTTAGATAACCTGCCCTCCTAAACTTCCCATAAACACAACGCCACACCTGCCTCCGTTTTTGATAACGTAGGGGTATCAATTAGGCCAAGAGCACTGCCTAGGATGGATCGTTTTGTAATAGAGATTTCTGACAGACCCATACTTATTAAGGGTGCGATTGTAGCGGTAGCCTAACCTCAAAAGATTGGCAATACTGGCTCCGTTGTAGGGCGATGCGGTGGAGCATAGCAAAGAAACTTTCTGTTTGGCGGCCACAGACTCCAACCTTTCACCCAAAAGGCGTTGAAGACCATACCCCCTAAAATTGGGCAAGACCATGCAGATTTTATAGTTAGCCGATTTTTGCCCTTCCAGCTTCACGTCACTTAACTTGGATGCGAGGTCTTCTTCACCCCCTGGATCGGGAAGGTACAACACAGCCAAAGCCACCAATCTCTCCCCTACTTTAACGCCTAGCGCAGTATGGGGAGGAAGCAAGCAATCCCACCACATACTAGGAGTGTTGCGACGAAGCAAATCGGGCCGTTCCAATTCCGACAGAACCTCCGCCTCAATAGCTAAGATTTCGTCGAGTTGGGACGGCCCGAGAATGCAGTATTCGAACATTAGAATAGATCCTCAAGAATCTTATCATCCACTAAGTTGGGCATGGTAACCTTGAGGTCGGGATTGCTATCCATGGCACGCTTGATGGCAAACATGGCACCTTCATTGCGGGCCCAACTACGGCGGCTAATGCCATTATTTACATCCCAATAGAGCATCATGCGCAGTCGGCGGTCGCAGTCGGCAGTGCCGTCAAGGACCATACCAAATCCTCCGTTGATCACTTCACCCCAGCCTACACCGCCACCGTTGTGAATGGAGACCCATGTTGCCCCGCGGAAACCATCTCCAATAACATTCTGCACAGCCATATCTGCACAACGGTTGGATCCGTCGTAGATGTTGCTGGTTTCGCGGAAAGGGGAGTCGGTTCCGCTGACATCGTGATGGTCGCGGCCAAGAACGATAGGAGCGCTGATTTCGCCATTGCGGATAGCCTCGTTGAAACGGGCGGCAATCTTGGTACGACCTTCGCAGTCGGCATAAAGGATGCGGGCCTGGGACCCAACAACCAATTTATTGGCCTTTGCTCCTTTGATCCAAGTGATATTGTCGTGCATCTGCTGCTGAATTTCTGCCGGAGCAGTGGCAGCAATTTCGCCCAAAACTTCCATAGCAATTTGGTCACTCTTATCAAGGTCTTCGGGATTTCCACTAGTGCAGACCCAACGGAATGGTCCGAAACCATAGTCAAAACACATAGGTCCCATGATGTCTTGAACATAAGAGGGGTAGCGGAATGCAGTATGGTCGGCATTCCAAATATCGGCACCTGCACGACTGCTTTCCAACAGAAAAGCGTTGCCATAGTCGAAAAAGTACATTCCCTTGGCAGTAAGCTTATTGATGGCTGCCACATGGCGGCGGAGGCTCTCCTGCACCTTTTCCTTGAAGAGTTCGGGTTCATCAGCCATCATTACCTTGGCTTGTTCAAAGGCAATCCCCACAGGATAGTAACCACCAGCCCAGGGATTATGAAGCGAGGTCTGGTCGGAACCGAGGTCCACCTGAATGCCTTTCTCTGCACAGTATTCCCATAAGTCAACAACATTTCCTTGATAGGCAAAACTGCGGGCAGTCTTCTGTTGGCGAGCCTTATTGACGGCTACAAAAAGTTCATCGAGGTTCTCGTGCACCTCGTCAACCCAACCTTGGGCATATCGCTTTTGGGTGGCTGCGGGATTGATTTCTGCAGTAATGGAGACCACCCCTGCAATATCGCCAGCCTTCGGCTGAGCGCCACTCATGCCGCCAAGACCTGCTGTGATGAAGAGCTTGCCAGCAGTGCCACCGCCAAGTTTACGAGCGGCATTGAGCACCGTAATTGTTGTGCCATGCACAATACCCTGAGGACCAATGTACATGTAACTACCGGCAGTCATCTGACCATATTGGGTAACGCCAAGAGCGTTGTAACGCTCCCAGTCGTCAGGTTTACTGTAGTTTGGAATCATCATGCCGTTGGTAACCACCACACGGGGAGCATCTTTATGCGAGGGGAAGAGACCCATTGGGTGACCGCTGTACATAGCTAGTGTCTGCTCTTCGGTCATTTCACTCAAATATTTCATCGCCAAGCGGTACTGAGCCCAGTTCTGAAAGACAGCACCATTGCCACCATAGGTAATTAGTTCGTGCGGATGTTGGGCAACGGCAGGGTCAAGGTTGTTCTGGATCATCAGCATAATAGCTGCAGCTTGACGACACTTGGCGGGGTACTGGTCAATGGGGCGTGCATACATTGGGTATGTCGGGCGCAGACGGTACATGTAAATGCGACCATACTTATGCAACTCTTCGGCAAACTCAGGAGCCAACATAGCATGGTATTTGGGAGCAAAGTAACGCAAAGCGTTGCGGATAGCCAGTTCTTTTTCGGCTTTGGTAAGGATATCCTTGCGCTTGGGAGCGTGGTTGACGGTGGTGTCATAAGGTTGAGGAGCGGGCAACGGATCGGGAATGCCGGCTCGCAATTCGGCTTGGAATTCTTCTAGTGTCATAATCTGTGATGTATTTACTGTTGTTATTATTATCCTTTATAATAGTGTAACCTTCTTCAAGGTTGGGAGGGAAGTGCAAATAGCACTCCGCTAGTGTAGTAATCTTCTTTTAGAAGCAAAGTTGCAGGCCTATTTCGAGGCGGGGCAGATTCATCATAAAGCTAGTCGATGATATATCATAGTCCATATCATAGCTAGTAGCCCACCCTGTCATGCGGTAACGGGCATAGATGCCAATCCAGTCATAGGTGAGGCGGGTGGCAATTCCCCAAATGAAACGGTGGTCGGGGTTATTGTCCAAACAATGCGGGTTGCGGTACTCCATAGTAACTTCGGACGCATAGCAAATGGCATCGGAATGCACCCAATATTTGCTCCAACAATAGCTTGCATAGACGCCCAAATCCCAATGCAAACCATTGGAAATCAACCCACCGGTAGGCATAATACGCACACGCTGAAAGAGTTCTAAACCCACTTCATTCCGGCGAAACTGTTTCTTGTCAACCTCCTCTAGACTTATCTGGAAGAGATTGTCGAACCCAGTGGTCTTTTCTAACGGATAGTTGTAGTTTCCAGAAGCATATTCCACTCCTAAACCAATCTTATAGCTTTTGGAGAAAGCATGCATCACGCGGTATCCCATATGAAAAGCAGGCGACCACAGATTGACGGACTCTTCCTTGGCCACGATGGGGACTGCAAGGCCGTACATTAGGTAAAAGCCGCCCTCCCACTCGGCATTCTTGCCCCATTTTTTGGGAACCAAATCTTCGGCAGTGCGGTTATAGTTATAAGCATAGCCTACCTTGTTGTAATAGGGGCCAAAACCAGGAACATCCTTATCCACAGTAGCTTGCTCTTCCTTACTCAAACGATAAGATTCGGTATATCCTTTATAGTTGATATTGAGTGTACAGCTATCAAGAGCCCCTTTAAAGAAGTAGATGGTGTCGGTAGTAGTCATATCGTCAAAGCCAACACTGGCGTATCTCTCCAAAGTGCCATTAGGATATTGTTTATTGGAGAAGATAGTTGCCGCTTCCGCATCTTCCAACAAGTTAACAAACACATGTTCTTTATCTTCGCTAATTCTGAAAGTCGGAGCCTTTTTCTGAGGACCATTAACAAAATAGGAAGCCTGTGGTACACCATACCCGAGGGCGTAGTCGTAATAGGGATAAAGATCGGCAGATTTTTGGATAAGGTCGAACATCTCCATAGCAGTTTTTTCCGGACATGTCTGCCAAGCGCAGGCTATAAAACCCGAAGTTAGTGGACAGGAAAATGATGTGCCATAGACCCAATTGGTCTTGTCATCGCCACTGTTGGCAGCAGTTAATGCATGGCCATAGGCGCTTACATTGGGTTTCAAACGGCCATCGGCACTGGGGCCAAAAGAACTGAAACTGATATGTTTATAATGCACGTTGTCGGACTCGATGCCACCAACGCAAAGCACGCTGTCGGCATCAGCTGGGGTGATGATGGTCTTCCACTGCCTAGAGTCAGCCTCGTTGCCAGCCGAATTGACCACTAGAATTCCTTTGCGGGCTGCCAAGTTACCAGCCTTGGCTACATACGAGGTGCCATCCATATCTTTTGTAAAATAGCGTTCCTTTCCATACCCTAACGAGCTACTAATGATGTTGGCTCCGTGCTGGTCGGCACGTTCCATAGCCTGCATCCACCAAACCTCCTCTTTGAAGGGTTCGGCATCAACTTCGGTGCGGTAGAGCAAAAATTCGGCGCCCGTGGCCAAACCCAGCTGTTGGTCACCAACAATGCCCGCTATGCAGGAGAGTGTATTCAGGCCGTGGGTACTCCACCCGTAGACATTGGATGTCCTGTTGGGGAAATTCCAAGTGTCAAGAATCCGTTTGCCCTCACGCAGATGATTGAAAGCACTGTGGGTATTGACGCGCGGAAAACCGCCATCGAGCACGGCAATACGCATGCCCTTGCCATCAATACCTTTCTTGCGGAACAAATCGCCCTGCATGCGCACCAATTGGTCGGCCAGCACAGGCTGCTCGTCCCCGTCCAACATATCAGATGTTTCCGCTTGCACGCTTTTGCGGCAGGCGGCTATCTGCATTCCACTAGCAATTATTTGTGTACTGCCAACAAATGACAATTGCTCAATTTGGTTGATTTGGTCCGGTGTAGCCATCACGGCCATGGCATTGAGCCAGCGGCTCTGCCCTACCTCCTCATTGGCAATGGCAACAACGCGGCTTACATAGTTGGCGTTGAGAGGATAGTTGGTGATGTCGTAGAGATCGGCACCGTTGAGACGATAACGCTCTATGGCTTTGGCATCAAAATAACTGTAAGGGTCGAATGTAACACCCTGTTTATCGGTAAAAAATACCCAGTAACACGATTGGCCCATTGCCGGCAAACCAATGAGCAAAATCAAAAATGCGATAAGTGCTTTTCTCATGTTTTGTTGTTTTATTATTGTTTTATTGCAGTACTGTGTGTAATATCTCGTGCGATTTGAAATTGCGGAACTCGACCAAGTGGAGCTGGAAATATTCCAACAATTTGTTAATAAGTTCTATGCGCTGTGTCAAAGTAGTCTGAGGCGCCGAGCTGCCCATGTTTACCGCCTGTAGGTAGTAGTGAAGCAATTGCGATGTAGCGGGCTCCATCGTATTTACTCCACCGTGGCAATAACGCCCGTTGAGCAAGTCAAAGAGGGGCTCGTGCTGGCTATAGTTGTCCAAAGGTCTGATTCCCAGATAGCGCGATACATTCAGCAGAAAGAATATCGGGTGGTTAGAAAGACTTTTACCGTCACCTGCAAACCGAGCGCAGTCAACCACATAATCGAATAATTCCGGCATCGGTTCTTCCTCCCGTAAAGTCTTGTATAGCAGCTCTGTCATAAAAAATCGCAGAGCGTTGCATACTGCCACCACACTCACGTCTTCCGGCATCTGCGGCACAGGACTGTTGTGAGGTGCTATTTCCTTGAGATAGTTGAGTTGCGTCTTTGGATTGTTATACACTACCAAATCTAGATAACTCAATGGCTGCAGCAAATTCTGCTTGGTACGACTCCCACCTTTACGCACTCCTTTTAGGATATAGGACCGCACTCCCAATTGGCGCGTAAAGACCTTGGCTATCACCGAGGTCTCCTTATACTGCACAGTGTGCAATACCAATGCTGCGGTGGAGAGGGTAGGTACCATTGCTATCTTATTATTAATATTTTAGTCACCGATCGCATCTTACCTGCACTGTCGGAAGCAAAAACGTAATAGGTACCACTAGCCACTCTGTTTCCATCAGAACTCATGCCGTTCCAAATAGCCTGCCCACCTTGAGCCGTAGTGGAGTAGACCACATGACCGCGAGCATCTGTAACGTGCACCAAGGCATCTCTTGCAAAACCTTTGATGGCAATAGGCCCTTCGTAGCCCGGCCGTACTGGATTGGGGAAAGCGTAAATATTGGTCACTGGCCAATTTCCGGCCACGGTGGCTGTAGACCGGTAGCTCTGCAACCCGTAAGCTGTACCGATGTAAACCACACCAGTTTCAGGATGCACCGCTACACAAACTATCTTGTCGGCATAGAGTGGGCTATTGGCTGTGGTAAAATGCGCCAATTCCTCTAACCCATTGGCAGAGAGGATGTAAAGACCATTGTTTGACGTACCCACCCACTTGCGGTTAGCACCATCCACGGCCATGCAAGTAATACCCTCATAAGCCATCAAATATTCATAGATGCCGTCTTCACTATAGAGGATATTGCTACAAGTAACAGGCGACATTTCGCCATTGCCGCCATTGGCGAAAGCGCGATAACCGTCATATATAACCTTTATGCCTTTGTCAGTACCAAACCAAATATCACCGGAACGGTCCTGTACCAAACAACTCACCGAGTGTGTTTCCAACTTACTGCCGTTATTAGGGTTGACATATGCCATTTTTCCATCGCCATCGTGAACGTAGATGCGGTTGGCCCGGCCGGCAAACCATTTATATCCATTGACGCTATCCCATATAATTTTGTCTACCTCCAACTGCTGATCGCGCAAGCCGTTGAACAAAGCCGCTGTGCCAAAGGAGGCCCATGAACCATCGCGATAACGAACCGCCAACGAGTTATCCACCAACGAGTTGGTTATCCATAAATTACCTTCGTCATCATAGGCTAAGCCCGAAACGCGCAGATGCTTGAAGTCTCCCGATTGATAGGCCGTCAACGCTCCGTCGGTATTGGTTTGATCATAAAGAGTCCGTACTTCATCGTTTTTAATGTCTAGTACCCCAAATCCCCACGCCGTTGCACTCACATGGCTCTTCTCTCGCGGGTCTACCGCCACATTCAGCACATCCTTAAACTGTGTTGCAATGTTGCCACGTCCCACAGAGGTCCATGTTCCATCAGTGTTATCGTAAATGACCAAATCGCCATCGATATTGGAGCTCTCGTAGGTAGCCTGTTTGCCGCCCGGGCAAAGATAAAGTCTGTCGCTAGTGGTGGTAAGGCTGTACACATTGTCATCGGTATTGGGCCCCGCCGGCAAAAGAGAGTAAGCCACGCTATAGCCTTTCGGCACTCGCAACAGCCCTGCCCACACATGGCCCACCCACAATGTGCCGTCGGCATCGATATCGGCATCCCAAGCATACATACCATAGGTGGGTAACGAGGCAATATCGGCCTCCAAACAGTAATCCTCGCTGTAGATTTCCATATGGTCGTAATGGTTTAAGAGGATATAGCCATTGTGACACCGCAACGATTCCACGCGACTCTTGCCCCAACTTCCCCAACTGCCATCGTCCTGCTGATAAAAGACAGTCATGCTGTCCGGGTTATCGGTGCATGCCGCAGCCACCAATCGGTCTCGGCTAACCTCCAATATGCGCACCGACATACCATAAAGAGGGCTGACAGTGTCGCGTTGCCAAATGTCGGAAATGCGCAGATTGCTACTTCCCTTAGGAGCGTAAAGGACCCCTCCATCGGTGGCAGCTACTATCAAACTATCCGCGAATGCCACATCGTAAACGGCCAACCGATCGCCATTCTCGCCTAAATAGTAGGTTTCCAATATCTCTTTCCTCAACAAATCCACCACTACTATGCCAAAACCTGTGGCTAAGTAAGCATTTCCGCCATGGAAACGCACATGGTATATCTTTTTGTTGCCGCTGATGCTACTGTGTCGGATGTCGGCAATATGGCTCACTGATCCACTCTGACAAATATCAACGGACGAATTTCCGTAAGCCACTACCAAACAGTTGTCTTCCTGGTTGTAGGCGATGGTACTTATGCCCACATCGGTCAACCCCGTCTGCTTGGTCATTGCCTGCACAGAATGTTCTTCTTTATCGTAGCAAAACATAGCCATGCGAGTGGCTGCATAGACGCGTTCTCCCCCAATGCAAACATTGTGGGCAGACACAAAGGAGTTGTGATCGCGCCATTCTCCCACAGCCACCTGTCCCCTAACAGCAATGGAAAACATCAGCAACAACACGGAACATATTCTTCTCGCCATCGGTTATCTCTTTTGGGGCACTAACAATTGAAAAAGCATCACGAGCGCCCATGCCACCAAGGTATTAATGAGCATCGACAGCACTGTCATCCAGAAATTACCAAAACTGAAAGCTTCCACCAAACCATATGTGACGCTGTAGACCGCCGCCATCAAAAATGCATAGCCCATGAAAGTCTGAAACGGAACTTGATGAACACTGGGTGTTTCAACAACGGCATCAGGGTCCCCCTGCGTGAGCATGCGGTTGCCAAAAAGCACCCGTGCAAATGCCATCATCGTACAACTGAACGCATGAAAGCCAGGAATTCCACAGAAAATGTCAACGACCCCGCCCGCAGCAAAAGCCACCAGCAATGTGGGTATCTTGCCCATATTGGTAGGCAACATCAACACGCCAAGGATATAAATAAACGGCAGTACATAACCTCCCAAATAAACATAGTTCAACACCAACACCTGCACAACAATCGAGGCTACGAAGCGGGATATATTGGAAAGAATCAACCTGGTCATTGTTTCCCGCCCTCCTGCTGCGTTCTAGCCATCAGTGAGTCCTGTTCGGCCTTAAAATGATTGTCAACAATATACACATGGTCTAGCTTAGTGAACTCTGTAGCCAACCGCACCTTGATTGTGTAGAAACCGCTACCACTCTCGGTAGTGGCACTTTCCACAAAACCAA
Source organism: uncultured Bacteroidaceae bacterium (assembly GCA_964483145.1). Taxonomy (GTDB): domain Bacteria; phylum Bacteroidota; class Bacteroidia; order Bacteroidales; family P3; genus Colimorpha. Next base: position 6,991 of record CAZAAK010000005.1, on the reverse strand, counting down.
CCATCACTCCCTCAGGAAAATCGTTTGCCACGCCACTGGTTACCACAGTATCGTTTTTATAGAGTTTGTAAGTGGTCGGAATGTCTATCAGTGTGGCATAACGGAAATCTCCCCCTTGCCATACCAACGAACCGTTGGTGTTGATGCGGGGAATCTTCACACTGTTGCGGCTGTTGGAGTGTAGCACCGGCATAACGGTAGCGAAATTGTTTGTACGGCCTACCACCACACCTACAATGCCTTGTGGCGAAATGACAGCCTGATCCAACCTAACATCTTGCAAACTGCCTTTGTTTATCATGATGTAATTGTCCCGTTTATTCCACGAGTTTTTTACCACCCGAGCCTCGGTATAGCTGTACCGTTGTTTGTAGACGGTGTCCTCACAGGTGAAGACACGCGAATTGTAGCTGATGTATGAAGCCTCTAGCTGTGCCCGCAAAGCAGCGTTTTCGGCAGCCAGACGGTCATTTTCGCTGCGTAACCCAAAATAGTCGCCCACTTTGGACACCACACCATAGCAACGGCCTGCAACTGCGTTGCCAAAGTGTACCAGCTTCGAACCCTGATAGTTGCTATTCTGCGATATAAAAACCAATGCCAATATCTCCAAAACTAGAAATACAAGCACATAGTTAAACCGCTTAATAAATGCTAATAAAGATTCCAAAATTCTGTTGTCATTTAAAGTTCAATGGATCTCACGTCCCATTTATCTGTTCAAATAGTCGTTTATCACCTCTTGTGCTCTATCCACAGCATTACTTAGAACGTCATTGACAATGGTAACATCAAACTGGGAAGCCTTTTCCAATTCGGCAGCGCTGCGGGCCAATCGCCTAGTGATGGCCTCCTCACTCTCCGTACCCCTTCCGCGCAAACGTAGCTCCAATACTTCCACACTAGGTGGCATCACAAAGAGGGATAAAGCATCCGAACCAAAATATTTTTTTATACTCATGCCTCCATTGACGTCCACATCAAAGATAATCACGTGACCGTTGTTCCAGATGCGGTCAATCTCCGACTTCAAAGTGCCGTAACGAACCCCAGCATACACCTCTTCCCATTCCAAAAACTGGTCATCGGAAACGCGGCTATCAAACTCTTCGGGCGAAAGAAAATAATAGTCCACTCCATCTTTTTCCCCTTCTCTAGGCCGTCGGCTAGTGGCCGAAATAGAAAACTCAAAACAGTCGAACCGTTTCAGAATCTCACGGATAATGGTAGTCTTTCCACTACCTGATGGCGCCGAAAAAAGTATGGCTTTGCGATTATTCATGGCTAGAATTTGTGGTCGAAAATTTTATAGAAACTCTTCACTACCGCCGACCCGTCATCCCATTTATACTCTTCCGCAATGGTCTTCAAATAGCCCAAAGCCTCAGCGCGGCCCGATATGGCATTCAATCTCAGAATAAAGTCGTTATAGGCTTTCATGTTGTTATGAAACAACTCGCTCATGAAACTGAATTTGTCGTTGATGTTGATAATAGTGCGTAGGTCGTCTACTTTCCGAGCACGTACGCGGCTATCTAACTGCTCCTCTATGTTGTGGGCAGGGTGGCTCAGGGTGTCGGCCAGGGTGCGCTTGGCCTGGCCACCTTGTTCTTTGCTGATATAGTCAAACAACGAGGTCTCTTTCTTCTTCTCCTTCTTGGTCGCAATAGGTTCGTTGGCAAAAAGCCCCTCATTAGGGTTGCCCGCTAGCTCCTCTAGCTGCGACTCAATCATCGGCGTTTCAACTTTGGTTGGCTCTTCAGGAGCAAAGACGGGATTCAACTCGGCAGCAGCTATTGCGGCCTCGGCAGCCTTTCTCTTCCCCTCTTCTGCAGCTTTGCGGGCGGCAGCCTCATCGGCTTGACGCCTCTCTTCTGCAGCTTTGTGGGCGGCAGCCTCTTCGGCTTGACGCCTCTCTTCTGCAGCTTTGCGGGCGGCAGCCTCTTCGGCTTGGCGCTTCTCCTCGGCTGCTTTGCGGGCGGCAGCCTCTTCGGCTTGGCGCTTCTCTTCTGTTGCTTTGCGGGCGGCAGCCTCCTCAGCTTGGCGCTTCTCCTCGGCTGCTTTGCGGGCGGCAGCCTCTTCGGCTTGGCGCTTCTCTTCTGTTGCTTTGCGGGCGGCAGCCTCCTCAGCTTGGCGATAATCTGCTTCGGCCTTCTCTCGGGCGGCAACCATATCAAGCTCCAACACGCCGGGCTCAGATTTCTGCAAAGTTCTTTTCTCCATCTGTAGCGCCATCATATAAAGGTTGCGCAATTCCTCCAAAATAATGTCAATTTCAATTTGAGGGACAGAATCTCCACTTTTACGAATGCGAGAGGCTATCAAACCCAACCTCTCAAGACCTTCAGCTAACGAGTTCTCCGGTTTATCCATATTTTTACTCTTATTCATTTCGCTGTATACAAATGTTTTGCGCCAAAAACTTTGGCACAAAACATTTTGTAAAGATACAATATAAAATGCAAATAGCCAAAAAAAAATCGGGAAGAACACAGCGAAACCATTTCCGACCAACGCCAATCCGACTCACCGCAAACGCAGCCTCCTCAATTCAACCTCCTTTTCCGAAACAACCTAGCGGAAAAATCCAATGCAAACAACTAGAGCACTTATACCGGTAGTCAAACTCACCGGCTACTGAGCTCGACAATAGGTCTTACTCCATATTTCCTCCTCATAGGAGTTGTCGAAATTAACGAACACCTTTACCGTCACATCATAACTAGTGGCGGGATCCAGCCCCTGCTCAACCTCTCCATCAGCCATTTGAGCCAGCCTCAATGCTATTGAGCATACATCGCTACGCCCAATATCTGTCACCCTAACAGTGTTATAAGAAGGAGAATCTTGCCAAAAGGATGTGAATGTGTTGTGGAAAATCTGCTCTATCTCATCCAAAGAGGTATATTTCACCTCCCTGTACATATGCCAAGAGACTATACAATCCACCCTCTCCTCGCTTTCCCGACAACCCAACACCAACACGAGTGCTACCACTCCAATCACCAGCATTCCAATTTTGTACCTCATAATAACCGTTACCCGTTTTCCTTTGCTACAACCATTTGGAAGCCCCTATTTTGGTTGGGGCGCCGATGGCTTCCGTTTTCATTTTAGCTGCAAAAATACGCACTATTTTTGGATTGGCAAAATTTTATTTCATTTCCATTTAGCCCAGTCCCCAAAGCAATTCATTTTACTCTATTGCTGCTCGGTAACACTCAAAAAGACATACAACAGATGCCCGAGTGGAAAAGTATGGGTAGGTTCGTCTTTTTGTTTACCTTTTACTTACTTTTCTTTTACTTTTTGTTTACCTAACCTAAACAAAAGGTAAATAAAATGTAAATAAAACCTAAGTAAAAGGTAAACAAAAAGACGAACATACCTACAACCTACCAACAGGCTAACAGGGCACGCCCTCTACCTCGCGCACTGCCTGTATTAGACCCTTGAGGCTTTGCATGCTGTCCTGCGTGGCTTTCGGAGAATTGGTGTGCGAAACTCATTATGCCGTAAGTCTCGCAGGCTCCGTAGACTTCGCGAGACGCTGCGGGTCCACTGCCGCCGGCACGCTGGTAACGTATGTCGCTAGTGGTGGTATTTGCCTACCCATTTAGCCGGGGCTTGCATCGTTTTTATTGCCGCCCGGTAAAATAACTGTTTTTGCCCATGATAGCATACTTTTGAGCAAAACGAAGGTCAGAAAGATGGCTGACACACCACAAAAAGTGTCAGACGGAATTTTGCCGGGACAAGAAAAGTTTTGCCGGACAGCAATAATTTCATTTCCAATTGTCTCGTTTTTTTCGTACCTTTGCGGATTTGCAAGACTGTTCGAAATTATGTCAAATCATTAATTAACAACTTTATAGAATGAAAAAGATTCGTCTTATTCTTTGTTTTGTGGCCCTAACGGTGCTCTCTTGCGGCACTTTGACGGCCCAGAAAACGTATCAGTACAAAACCTACCCCAACGACCCGCTGAATGTTCGCGAGTACACGTTGGACAACGGTTTGAAAGTATTCATGAGTGTTTACAAGGATTCTCCAAAAATCCAGACCTACATTGCCGTGCGTGCAGGTTCCAAAAACGACCCCCACGAAACCACTGGTTTGGCCCACTACCTAGAGCACATGATGTTCAAGGGAACCCAGCGCCTCGGTACCACCGATTGGGAAAAGGAGAAAGTGCTCATCCAAAAGATCGAAGACCTCTTCGAGGCCTACCGCATGTTCGACGACGACCAGACCCGCGCCGCCATCTACCACAAGATCGACAGCCTAAGCTACGAAGCCTCTAAGATTGCCGTAGCCAACGAGTACGACAAGGCCATGAGCGCCATCGGCTCCACAGGCACCAACGCCTTTACTAGCAACGACTACACCATGTATGTGGAGAATATTCCAAACAACCAATTGGAAACTTGGTGCGAAATTGAAGCCGACCGATTCCAAAACTTGGTGCTACGCCTCTTCCACACCGAGTTGGAAACTATCTATGAAGAGAAGAATATGAGCCTGACAAAGGACGGTCGTAAGGCCAACGATGCCATGTTCAATGCGCTCTTCCCTCATCACCCCTACGGCAATCAGACCACCCTGGGTAGCCAAGAACACTTAAAGAACCCCTCGATGCGCAATATCCGCAACTTTGTGGCCACCTACTATGTTCCCAACAATATCTGCATCAGTTTGGCTGGCGATTTCAACCCCGACGAAGCCATCAGAATCATCGACAAATATTGGGGCCAAATGCAGCCAGGCAATGTTCCTGAACTAAAGTTTGAACGCGAGCAGCCTATTTCCAGCATCATCACCCGCAATGTTAGCGGCCTGGATGCCGAAAACACCATCCGCGCTTACCGCCTGGACAGCGGCAACGGTAGCCACGATGCACTGCTAGCCCAACTACTTGAGAGTGTGCTGAACAATGGCAAATGCGGCTTGATAGACCTCAATATCAACCAACAGCAAAAATGCCTCGGAGCCTATGCCGGATGCTATATCTTGAACGACTACGGTGCTTTTATGTTTGGAGGTCAACCTAATCAAGGCCAAACCCTTGACCAAGTGCAGGCACTCTTTGACGAACAGATTGCCCTAGTAAAGCAAGGCAAGTTCGATGAGTGGATGCTCGAAGCTGCCATCAACAACATGAAACTCTCCATCATGAAGCGGGCCGAGAGTAACAACAGCCGCGCCAGCCAAATGGCCTACGCCTTTGTGGAACACCGCTCCTGGGGCGATGTCTGCGCCGAAGTGGAAGAACTTTCCAAAATCACCAAGAAAGACCTTGTAGCTTTTGCCAACCGCATGTTTAAGGACAACAACTACGTTATAATTAATAAATTACGAGGAGAACCAGACCCCATCCTAAAAGTTGCCAAACCCCCAATCACCCCCATCGAGGTAGGTCGCGACAAAGAGAGCGACTTCTTGAAGGAAATCAAAGCCCGTCAGGTGAAACCCATTGAACCCGTTTATGTTGATTTCAACAAAGACATGCAACGGTGCAAATTGAGCAACGGCAACGAAATGCTCTATGTAAAAAATGTGGAAAACAAGACCTTCAACCTCATCTACCGCTTCGACTTCGGGTATCGTGCCGACAAGACCATCGACCTAGCCGCCGATGTGTTGGATTACCTCAGCACTTCCAAACATACCGCCGAGCAGTTGCAAGAGGAGTTCTATAAACTGGCCTGCAACTATAGTGTAAGCGTGGGCGCAGAAAACATCAATGTTTCCATCAGCGGCTTGAGCGAGAATATGACCAAGGCCATGGCCCTAGTTGAAGAAATCATTGGCGACTGCCAGCCTAACGAGGAGGCCTATCAAACGATGGTGGGCCGCATTCTCCAGTCCCGCGAAAACGGCAAGAAAAACCAACAGCGTTGCTTCAGCGCCTTGGGTAGTTACGGCGTGTATGGTGCCGACAACCCCACCACCGACATCCTTTCCGCTGCCCAACTCAAAGGCTACAGTTGCCAGCAGCTGACCGATGCCATGCACAGCCTCTTCAACTACAAGCACCGTGTGCTCTACTATGGCCCCGAAAACCTGAAAGACATCCAAGCCCTGGTGAACACCAACCACATGTTGGTAAAGAAACAAGCCAAGAGCCCCAAAAACAAGAAATTCACGCCCAAACCTGTTACCGAGAATACCGTCTACTTTGTTGACTACAATGCTAATCAAACCTACATGCGCGAATACTTCCGTGGCGAGAAGTTCAACACCAAGAACGAGGCTGCTATGGACATTTTCAACGAGTACTTTGGCGGTAGTATGAACGCCATCGTGTTTCAAGAGATGCGCGAGAAGCGCTCCCTAGCCTATAGCGCCCAGAGCTTCTACAGCACTCCTAGCGACAAGGACGGCTATTTTGTCAACCACGCCATCATTGCCACCCAAAACGACAAGTTGGTGGACGCTATGAATGCCTTCAACGACCTCTTCGACAACATGCCCGTTGCCGAGGCCAACTTCCTGCTTGCCAAAGAGGCACAAATCAACAGTATCCGCACTAGCCGCACCACCAAGATGGGCATTATCAACAGTTACCTCTACTACGAGCGCATGGGTTTCGACACCAAGGGCAAGAAAAAAGGTCACGCGCAACAGCTGTTTGAGGCCTATCCAAATGTCACCTTGCAAGATGTTATCGACTTCAACCACAAGCATATCAAGGGGCAAAAGAAGGTCTACATGTGCTTGGGTAAAGAGAGCGACATGAACTTTGAGCAGTTGGGCAAGTTCGGCAAAGTCAAGAAGCTCTCCCTTGAGGAGATTTTCGGGTATTAAGCCGAGGCTCACTCCACTGGTTACGAAAAAAGCCATCCCACACGGGTTGGCTTTTTTTGTAGCACATTGGGGGATGGAGCAAAACTAGAGGAAATCGCCCCACAAAGTGAAGCACCGTTTTCTAATCAAAAATATTGCTGTCCGGTAAAACTCAAAAGAGCATAAATACCCAGCCCGAAGCCTA